>DAOQNB010000231.1:0-7816 GCA_035335845.1 Acidobacteriota bacterium
CAGCGTTCCAAAGGTCAAGTGGCCGGTTTCCGCAATTCGAAGGGCTGTTTCTACGGTTTCCAGGTCGCGCATTTCCCCGATCAGCACCACATCCGGGTCTTGACGAAGGGCGGCGCGGAGCGAATTTGCAAAACTGTGGGTGTCAGCGTGAACCTCGCGCTGGTTGACCAGACAGTTTTTATGCGGATGGAGAAATTCGATTGGGTCTTCAATCGTGATAATGTGTTCGTGACGATCCTGATTGATCTTGTCAATCATAGCCGCCAGGGTGGTGGATTTCCCCGAACCCGTCGGACCCGTGACCAGAATCAGTCCACGTGGCTTTTCACAGAGTTTTTTCACCACGGGAGGCAGACCCAGGGTTTCAAAGGTTTTAATCTCGTATGGAATTGCCCGAAAGACAGCCGCCACTGCGCCGCGCTGGTTGAATAAATTGGCGCGAAACCGCGATAACCCTTTGATCCCAAAGGAAAAGTCCAGTTCGAGCGTTTCTTCAAACCGGTGTTTTTGGGCGTCAGTTAAGACCGAGTACGCCAGTTGTTTGGTATCTGACGGGGTCAATTCTGGGTAATCAAGGGGACGCAGGTGACCATCAACCCGGACCTGGGGCGGGGAATTCGTGGTGACGTGTAAATCCGAACCACCGAGTTCTGTCATCTTCTTGAGTAATTCACTGAGGACGAGATTTGCCATGAATCCTCCATTTCAAACCGAGGTACATTTGTAAATGATACGCCGCCCCGGTTGTGTCACTTGGTTGTTAAGAACAAAGACCGGATACACATACAAGCCCACAATGTGTTTTTTGAAGGAAACTGATTTTTCAAGATTGGTGCAGGCAGGTGCCCGAAGAGTCCATTGCACCAGTCAGGAAAAAACCATTTGAGGACAAAGACCAAATCGAGAAAGTGCCAGTCTGGTTAGCTATAACACTGTTTCACGAACCACTTCTTCAATGGTTGTGATTCCTTGTTTAACTTTTTCAATTCCGCTTTGACGAAGGGAAAGCATGCCTTTGTACCCAGGCTTGTCTTCCATGGCCTTCTTCTTAATTTCAAGGGCTGAAGCGCCGACCAGAATCAGTTCGCGAAGCTCATCGGTCATTTCCATGACTTCATAGAGTCCAACGCGTCCTTTATAACCGCTTCCCTTACATTTCGGGCACTCCCGGCCATCGGCTAACCGACCGTGGCCTTCCACAATCGTGATATTGGAGGCATCTTCGGGTGTAAATCCAACTTCAAGCAGGGTTTGGAGTGGAGGTTGAACTTTGGCTGGGGCTTTGCATTCGGTACAAATTCGGCGAATCAATCGCTGGGCTTGAATGAGATTGACTGAGGTTGCAACCAGAAATGGCTCAATCCCCATGTTCATCAAGCGGCTGACCGTAGATGGGGCGTCATTGGTGTGCAGTGTTGAGAGCACAAGGTGACCCGTCAGCGCCGCTTTGACCGCAATTTCAGCCGTTTCAAAGTCTCGGATCTCTCCGACCAGAATAATATTTGGGTCCTGCCGGAGAAACGACCGCAACGTGGCTGCAAAATTTAAGCCAATTTGTTCCTTCATCTGGACCTGATTGATCCCGGTCAGGTTGAATTCAACCGGATCTTCAGCCGTCATGATGTTGGTATCGGGGGTGTTCAAGCTGGCAAGCGCCGAATACAGCGTGTTGGTTTTGCCGGACCCGGTGGGCCCTGTCACCAAAACCATGCCATATGGTTTGGCAATTTGACGCTTGAATCGTTCCAGGCTCTGGACCTCAAACCCAAGCTTGGTCATATCAAGCATGAGTTTTTCTTTGTCAAGCAACCGCATGACGATCTTTTCGCCCCAGAGGGTCGGTAGGGTCGAAACCCGGAAATCAAGGTCACGTGCCCGGCCTTCACGGCGGAGTTTAATCTTGATACGACCGTCCTGGGGGAGGCGCTTTTCGGCAATGTCCAGTTTGGACATGATCTTGATACGGGAGGTGAGCGCATCTCGCATTTTTTGCGGAGGCCGCATAATTTCCTTCAAGATGCCGTCAATGCGGAACCGAATCCGGAACTCCTTTTCATAGGGCTCAATATGAATGTCACTGGCACCGTATTCGAGTGAGTTGACCAAAACGAGGTTGACGAGTTTAACAACCGGGGCTTCATTGGCACCTTTTTCAGAATCGTCAAGGTTGATTTCGTCTTGTTCATCCAAAACCTCAAGGTTGGTCGCCTCATCATCAACAAACTCGCTCATTTGATCAGCCAGTGATGGTCCACTCGGACCAGCAGCGGCGGCGGCGGCGGCACCTCCACCCATAAATTGCTGGTCAAACTGGTTCATTTGACTGGCCAGTTCCAGCCCGCGCTCTGGGGCATAGTACTTGTCGAGCGCTTTGAGCATGGCAATTTCAGAAACCACCACCTGCTCAATACTGAGCCCGGTCATAAATTTAATGTCGTCAATGGCAAACACATTAGCCGGATCAACCATGGCCAGCGTGAGCGTTGGTCCGACACGCGCGAGCGGAAGCACCATATACTTGCGGGCGGTTTCTTCAGGAATGATTTTGACGGCATTGGGATCAACATCAAAAAGATCTAAATTGACAGCCGGGACCCCGTACTGACGGCTCAGAATAGATGTAATCTCTTCATCTGGAACCAGTCTCAGGTTGACCAGAATTGAGCCAAGCCGCCCGCCATGGGCACGCTGGTAATCCAGAGCTTCTTTTAGTTGTTGCGGAGTGAGTAAATTCTCTTTGAGTAGGATCTCGCCAAGCTTCGCGGACATGCGTGTGTTTCCCCGATAGAGAAAAGGATAACCTAGCGGCTAAGTGTTGTCGTTGGACTGTTTTTTGGAAAACCAGGTGATAGTAGAGGCTTTATAGAAAAAGAGCAGCAACCAAAAGGACAGGGCCAGAATAGTGCAACGTCATGAAGACTGTCAAGCATCGTGTCTGATTGCCGGATTTTCCTGGTGAAAACCGTGATTTATCCGGTTTTTTTTCAAGTCAGTTCGGAACACTTTTTGCCCTCTCTTCTCCAGTTTAATACCAATTTCGATTCTGTGAGAAATTTAATTTTGAGAGGGCAATGTGCATGGTTTTGCGGCAAGACTGGGAACTGGTTTGGACCCGGCGGCCATTATGGCCTGCGAGTTGGGCGGTGGCTTTGGGGATTGGGTGGGGCTCAGGTCAGGGAACGTTGTCTGTGGTGTTATGGCTGATGGTAATGGCGAGCCTCGGCGGTATCATCAGTTACCTGAAATCCTGGTCTGGTTTGATGTGGAGTAGCGTTGCCATGGTGGTATTTGGGGCTGGCGCGCTCTGTGCCATTCAAGAACACCAGGTAATGACTTCCCTCACTCAACTGAGGCTGGTTTTGACTCAACACCAGATTCAACCCGATGAAGCGATCCGGCTGACTGGATGGGTCGAAGATTGGCCAGAGCCTGGTGTTGAGCGTCTGTACCTTACCCTGAACGTGACTGAGGTGGACTGCAAGGACCAGGTGCTGCCGGCCCAGGGGCGACTGAGCCTTCTCTTCCCGCTGGAAAAAACACAATTCAAGCACCAATGGGCGGCCCATCCACTCGTGCCTGGCACCCTGCTGCGTCTGGTTGCCAGAGTACAGTGGCAGACTGAGTACCAGAATCCTGGAATGCTTGAACTCGATGACGTTCTCCGTACTTTGAATCTGTCTGCCGTTGGCCGGATCCACTCCATTGAATCCATCATCACGCCAGGCACCGACCAGGGGTGGCTTGTGCGGATGAGATTGCTCAGATTACGGGCCATTCATCGTCTGTTTCTTGACTTTGAACCACGAGTTGCCGGGTTGCTGGCGGCCTTACTCTTTGGCAGTCGGGCCTTTCTGGATGCCGGATGGGCCGAGTCCTTTCGACAAACTGGAACCTTCCATTTGCTGGTGATCTCGGGCTCGCATCTGGCGCTCCTTGGCTGGTTTGTGGCCAGCATCACTCGCCGCTGGTTTTCCTCGCGTTGGGTGTCTGCCTCGATCACCCTGGCCTTCATCTGGAGCTATTGCGGCATGGTTGGAAGCGAACCACCAGTCCTGCGGGCAGCGGTGGCGATTACGGTCTGGCAACTGTGCGGACTTTTTTTTCGTCAACCTGAACCACTCAATGTGCTGGGCGCCGCAATTCTGGTTCTGTTGTTTTTGAAACCGTCAGATCTTTTTTCACCCGGCTTCCAGTTGACCATTGGCGCGGTCTGGATGCTGGTTGGTGGTGTGATGCCACTGGTTTCACGTCTTGACCAGATTGGGAACTGGCGACCAGTTCGTCAGACACCCTTGCCGCCGATGTGCCCGACGTGGATTCGGACCCTGGCCGAAGCGCTCTACTGGAGCCCCCAGCAATTTGCCGAGGATATGAACCGGTCTCCCGTGACCTACCAGCTTGAAAAATCAAAAGCCGCGTTCCGGCTTGAGCAAATCGGCCTTCCCCAGTTTCTCAGAAAGCGATTTGGCTGGGCAAAAATGATGAATCTCCAGGTTTTGATCCGGTGGGGCGTGGTGCTGTTGATTGCTTCAGGAATGGTTCAACTTGCGTTGTTGCCACTCAGTGCCGCCTACTTTAACCGATTCACCCCGATTGGCCTGATTTCCAATTTGGGGGCGGAGGTGGTGCTTGGGTTTCTTCTGATTCTGGCCAGCGGGTATTTTCTTTCACTGATTGTTGATGCAGGGCTCACCAGCGCTTTGATCCTGGCGTTGGATTGGGCGACATCAGGCTTTGTCAAACTGGCCACCTGGGGGGCCGGATGGTCCTGGGCAAGCTGGCGCATTCCACACCTGGAAGATCATTTGATTGGTGTGTATGTCCTGTATGGAGTCGTGATGATGGTGTTGATTGCCAGCCTTCAGCACTGGAAGCCGCTCTGGCCAGCTCCCAGGCCAGAGCCAGCCTTCGGGAAAAAATATTGGGTCACCCTGGCGGTGTTGCTGGTGGTTATCTGGGGAATGCTGGCCGTCTGGATTATCAACCCACCGCGCTGGTGGACAGCCGCTCCGGCGGGTGTGTTGCGAGTAACCTTTCTCGATGTCGGGCAGGGAGATTCAGCCGTGATTGAATTTCCAACCGGGCAGGTGATGTTGATTGACAGTGGCGGCTGGTCAGCCTGGACCAGACCGGTTGAATCGGGATTTAACCCTGACCGGCGGGGAATTGGCGAGCGGGTTGTTTCACGGGCATTGTGGGCACGGGGAATTCGTCGGCTGGATTGGATTGTCGGAACGCACGGGGATGCTGACCATCTTCAAGGATTTACCGAGGTCATTCGGAATTTTCCGGTTGGGCAAGCCCTGGGGAGTGGTTGTAAGTCGCCGGATCAGACTTACCGAACCTGGCAACAGGCACTCGACACACAGCACATTCAACTGATTCAACTGGGGGCCGGATATCGCTGGGACGTCGGGGCGGTGAAGGTTGAGGTTCTTTCGCCTCCATCTGTATCTGAACCATTATTTAAGTCTGATAATGATAATTCTTTGGTGCTTAGAATCTCCTATGGTCAGCACTCTTTTGTATTCACTGGCGATATTGAAAAAGCGGCTGAGCACTGGCTGGTTTCCCAGTCGAATCTCCAATCCTGCACCGTTCTCAAAGCTCCACACCACGGCAGCAAAACCTCAAGCACGGTCGAGTTTTTAGAACATACCCGGCCTCAGCACGTGGTGTTTTGCGCCCCGGAGCATTCGATTTACCATCACCCTCATCCGGATGTAGTTCGTCGCTACCAGCGCCTCCTCCCAACCACCCACCTCTGGCAGACTGGTCTGAATGGTGCGGTCACGTTTGAAACCGATGGGGTCTGGCTTTCCGCCACAGGGTTTATAGATTCTTTACCGACTGAGCTACCCAAGCCATAGCCCAAGCATTGAAGCGCCAAACGCCATCAATCCCAGACCAACCCGGAACCAGTTCCAGGCTGACCAGCGGGCTAATTCATTGGAAAGTTCATTGGGGTTGAGTGAACCGGTGGCAAATTGCGAGTTGGCTTTTTTGAAGTAAATTTCATGCGTGGCGGCCACACATACCATCAGAACCCCTGCCGTCAGTGTGGGCCAGCTTTTGGAACCGGCGACCAGCATGCTGATGACGCCTGCAATAAGAGAAAGGAGCAACGGGGCAACGGTCAATGGTGTAAAGTACCGGTAGAGCAGGGGATGGAGGTCTCGATAAAGCGCATGAAAGCGATCTGCGGAGAGACTGCGCCAGTATGGCACCAGCAGACACCCTTCGGTCAGCAACGCACCCACCAGCAGGCCAATGCCTGCCGTTGACAGGATTTGGATCAACTCGCTTGTCAGGTTTATCAGAGGCATTTGGAAACACCTGAATGCCACACGAACAGGATTTTGGTTTCACCTAATGTAGTCATGCGGGAGATTCACTTCAACCGAATTCCCAAAACCGGAGAGAAGATTTTCTCAGTCCACGTGATTGCCCTTGATTCTTCGTTTCAGACTTGAATACTCTCTGCTTTCCGCAAATTTTAACCTTCACTCATCACTTCATTTTTAAGTCTTTCGAAGGAGTAAACTTCCATGTCGAGTCCAGTACCAAAGCGAATTTTTAATTTCAGCGCCGGCCCGGCCATCATGCCTGTGTCCGTGCTGGAGCAAATCCGTGACGAAATGATGTCGTTGCCCGGCGTCGGCATGTCCGTTCTGGAAATCAGCCATCGGTCAAAAGTGTTTGATGAAATCATTCAAACCGCCGAGGCCAAACTCCGCAGCCTGATGGGGATCCCTGACAATTATCACGTGCTGTTTTTGCAGGGCGGCGCCAGTTTGCAATTCTCAATGGTGCCCATCAACCTGCTGCCGGCCAACGGTTCTGCCGACTACATCGTAACCGGCGTCTGGTCAGAAAAAGCGGTCAAGGAAGCCAAAAAGGTCGGCACGGTGAAAACGGCTGGCACCACCAAAGCCGAGAATTTTTCGCGTATCCCAAATCAGTCAGAATTAACCCTCGACCCGGATGCCGCCTATGTGCATTTCACCTCCAACAATACAATTTTTGGAACTGAATGGCGCACCGAGCCCGAAGTCGGCAACGTGCCGCTGATTTGCGACGCGTCGTCAGACATTCTGAGCCGACCGGTTGATGTTTCAAAGTATGGGATGATTTATGCTGGCGCCCAGAAAAACATTGGTCCTTCAGGTGTTACGCTGGTCATTGTGCGCGATGACTTGCTGGCGAAAATTCCTGATGGGTTGCACACCATGCTCGACTACCGGACCCACGTCAAAGACAAATCGCTCTATAACACACCGCCAACCTTTGGAATTTATGTGATTGGACTGGTGGCAAAGTGGCTGGAAGGGCTGGGCGGACTGGCGGCGATGGAGAAAATGAATCAAGAAAAGGCCGGCATTCTCTATGATGCGATTGATGCCTCTGAGTTCTATCGCGGAACGGCTGAAAAGAACAGCCGCTCACTGATGAATGTCTGCTTCCGTCTGCCAAGTGAAGAGCTTGAAAAAGACCTCATCAAACAGGCAACCGCCGCTGGGTTTGATGGGCTGAAAGGCCATCGGTCAGTCGGCGGTCTGCGGGCTTCGATTTACAACGCGTTCCCGAAAGAAGGTGTCGCCGCGCTGGTTGAATTTATGAAGGAATTTGAGCGGAAACACGCTTAGGGAAGAAAGGGTTCCGGGTTCCGGGTTCCGGGTTCCGGGTTCCGGGTTCCGGGTTCCGGGTTCCGGGTTTTCGAAGGAGTATCCTGTATCGTTTTGTCAAAAACCCTGAACCCTGAACCCTGAACCCTGGTTTTCAAACCCTGAACCCTGGTTTTCAAACCCTGAACCCT
>DAOQNB010000232.1:0-6031 GCA_035335845.1 Acidobacteriota bacterium
CATTCTTCATTCTTCATTCTTCATTCTTCATTCTTCATTCTTCATTCTTCATTTGACTCACGATGTTCCCCCCTGACGCTGGCTCACAAGTCCGTCGCCAGCACTGCACAAAGCCCACCTTTGAAGCTCCAAAATTCCTCGGATCTGAACTGCCTATGCACACCATCTGGGCGACCCTCACAGAATTGATCGAAGCGCACGTTCCCTGTGTTTTGGTGACGGTGGTGGATGTTGTTGGCAGTGTGCCGCAGGATCCTGGCTCAAAAATGATTGTGACTGCCCGGGGCCGCGAGTCTGGCACGGTTGGAGGGGGAAAGGTCGAAACACGTGCGATTGAAGAGGCCCAGCGGTTGCTCACCGTCAGTTTCTGGTCACCCAAAACCCATTTTGTCAACTGGAGCTTAAATAAGGACATCGGCATGACGTGTGGTGGGGCCGTCAAGCTTTATTTTGAAGCTCACAATGCTGGACTGTGGAATATTGTTGTTTTCGGCGCCGGACATATTGCCAATGCCTTGATTCCACTGTTGATCAATCTTGAGTGTCAGATTACCTGCCTGGATCCACGACCGGAATGGCTGGCCAAACTGCCGGAAGCCCCCAACCTGACAAAGCGGGTGACCAGCGACCTGCCAGCCGAAGTCAAGCACCTTCCCGCGGATGCTTTTGTGGTGTTGATGACGATGGGACACACCACCGATAAGCCTATTTTGATTGAGATTTTGAAAACCAGGGAATTCCCGTATCTGGGTGTGATCGGGAGCGATGCCAAAGCCAAACGACTCCGCCAGGACGTGGTGGATGCCGGGCTTTTAGCGGAGATGGGGCGACGGTTTTTCTGCCCCATCGGCTTGAAATTTGGGTCAAACCACCCACAGGAGATTGCAATTAGTATTGCCGCACAGCTTTTACAGGAGCGGGACAGACTGATTGAGGAACGTCATGAAAGTAGCGAAGTAGCGACGTAGCGAAAGAGAAACAACCTTATTTCTTCGACCTGGCACTTTACTCTTTCACACTTTCACCTGATATACAGGTTGCAGTGAAATCCCCTTATGAGAAAACAGTCAAGTAATTCAACCAAATAAGCTGAGTGAACTACTGACTGCTGACCGCTGACTGATACTACTTGATCGGTTTTGGAGACAACTTCATGGAAGAATCGCCCAGAGGTCAATCGCCATTATCCGTTTTGGTTGCTGAAGATGAAGACGCGTTGCGGCATGTCCTGCGACGTGCGCTTGAGAAAACAGGTTTTACCGTTTTTGAGGCTTCCAACGGAAAAAAGGCGCTTGAGATTTTTCAAAAAGAACGACCATCAATTGTGTTGCTGGATGCGGTCATGCCTGGCATGAATGGCTTTGAACTGTGTGCTCATTTGCGGCAAGCACCAGGTGGTGCCCGGCTTCCAATCCTGATTATTACGTCACTGGAGGATGAATCTTCGGTTACCAGAGCTTTTGGTGCTGGTGCCACCGACTATTTAACCAAACCAGTCCGGATCACGGTGTTATGCCAGCGAATTTTGAGACTGGTTCAGGCGAGCCGGGCCGAAGCACAACTGGCTGAAACCAATGCCTATTTACAATCACTTGTCTACCACGTTCCAGATGGCGTTGTCACTTTTGACGAGCGAGGAATTATTGAATCGTTTAATCCTTCAGCCGAACAAATCCTTGGGTTCTCGGCCAGCGAGGCTATCGGGAAATCAATTCAGTATATTTTAGGGTTACCCAGTCAGACCAGTTTTGTGCCGTCATCAACCCGCCAGGAGACATTTGCCCGCCGTAAAGATGGCTCGGTTTTTAACCTTGAAGTCTCAGTCAGTGAATTTGATTTTCATGAAAATAAACGCTTTACCGCTATTTTACGGGATATTACTTCGCGCAAGCAGGCCGAAATTGAGTTACGCAACTCTCAACAGAAATTTGAGGCACTGGTCAACTCGATTGATGGCATTGTCTTTGAAGTTGATATCGAAACCTTTCGTTTTCAGTTTGTGAGCCGGCAAGTTGAACTCTTACTTGGGTATCCACAACAGCGGTGGATAGACGAACCGGGTTTCTGGGAATCCCTTTTGCACCCAGATGACCGCGAAGAAGCCGTTCGGTACTGTAAATCCGAAACGACTCAGGGGCGTGACCATGAGTTTGAATATCGAATGATTGCCGCAGATGGGCGTGAACTGTGGTTTCGCGACCTGGTCCGCGTGGTCTGTGAAGATGGAAAGCCCAGGTTGCTGCGCGGGGTTATGGTTGATATCACCAAGCAACGCCAAACAGAAGTTGCCCTGCACCGATCACAGAAAATGGAGGCGGTTGGAAGACTGGCAGGTGGCGTGGCCCATGATTTTAACAACCTGCTGACAGTGATTAAGGGCTATAGCCAGTTGCTTTTAAAGTCACAGCCTCCAGACTCAATTCCACGTCAGTATGTCGAAGAGATCAAGAAAAGTGCTGATCGGTCAAGTGCCTTGATCCGCCAGCTCCTGGCGTTTAGCCGGCGTCAGGTGCTGCAACCTCATGTGATTGATTTGAATGCGTTGATTTTGGACATCCGCGAAATGCTGGAACGCCTGATCAGTGAGGATATCGAACTTGGACTCTCGCTTGACCCGGCGCTGGGACGAGTCAAAGCTGATCCGGGGCAGATGGAACAGGTCATCATGAATCTGGTGGTCAATGCGCGTGATGCCATGCCTGGTGGGGGAATTCTCTCGGTGATCACTGGCAATGTTGAACTGGATGAAGCCGTGGTTCACGGACGCCTTGATGCCCATTCCGGGTCATATGTCATGCTGGCAATTTCTGATACCGGGGTGGGGATGGATGAGTACACCAAATCCCACATTTATGAACCGTTTTTTACCACCAAAGCCGAACGAGGAACGGGTCTTGGCCTTTCAACCGTGTATGGAATCGTTACCCAAAGTAATGGATTTATTGAGGTTGAGAGCACTGCTGGCGAAGGCACGGCGTTTAGTATCTTTCTGCCCCGAGTGGATGACGATATCAGTTTGATCCCGGTCAGTTATTCTGAACCAGCACATATTGAAGGTACCGAAACAATCTTGATCGTGGAAGATGAGGAACAGCTCCGAAAACTGGTCTGTGAAGCCCTGCGTCGGTGCCGATATCAGGTTTTGGAAGCCAACAATGGGGAAATGGCACTCCGGATTTACAAAGAGCATGCCAGTCAGATTGATCTTCTGGTGACGGATGTTGTGATGCCCAGGTTGAGTGGCCCCGATCTGGCCCAGCAGGTACTGGCTGAAAACCCAGCCATGAAGGTGATCTTTATGTCGGGGTATTCAAAAAACATCCCGCTTGACAGTGGTCTCCCCTTGAAAAGTATTGCCTTTTTATGGAAACCTTTTGAACCGTATGACTTAATTCAAAAAGTTCGTGAAGTTCTCGATTCAAGGAGGCGCTAAAACTTGAAGTGGCCCATTCTCCATAATTGCCAGTTGTTTTTTGGTTGTTGTCGGTAGGGATTCAGTCACCTGAACTGACCTGGGTTGCGCCGTGGACAGAATTGTAAAAAGCGGTGATCAGACAGGTTCCCCAAAAACCGGTGAGTTGCCAGCCCTGGGACTCACGACTGACAATGGCAAAAAAACAAACGTATGCTGAAATTTTTCAATACTTTAACCAGTCAACTCGAAGCATTTACCCCCCTCGAAGACAACATCGTTCGCATGTATAGCTGCGGCCCGACGGTGTATGACTTTGCCCACATCGGCAATTTTCGCTCGTTTTTGTTTACCGATGTGCTCCACCGGTACCTGAAATATCGTGGGTATCAGGTGACGTTTGTGATGAATATCACGGATATTGACGACAAAATCATTGAGCGTGCCAACCAGACCGGGCAGAACATTCGGACCTTTACCGATGAATACCTGCAGTATTTTCTGGAGGACATGAAACAGCTCGATATGCAGTTTCCGCACCATATTGTCCGCGCAACGGATCATATTTCGGAGATGGTCGAACTGGTTCATTCACTGATACATAACGGGCATGCTTATGAAAGCGAAGGCTCGGTCTACTTCCGAATTAATTCCTTTGATGGTTATGGCAAGCTTTCAGGCGCCAAGCTCGAAGGCAACAAAGCCGGTGCCCGCATCAGCACCGACGAATATGAAAAAGATGACGTCCGTGATTTTGTGCTCTGGAAAGGCGTCAAACCCAACGAACCAAGCTGGCCGGCTGATTTTGGTGAAGGCCGCCCTGGCTGGCATCTCGAATGCTCGGCGATGTCCATGAAATATCTTGGCGAATCATTTGACATCCATTGCGGCGGGGTGGACCTTGTTTTTCCACACCACGAAAACGAAATTGCCCAATCCGAAGGTGCGAGCGGCAAACCATTTGTCAAATACTGGCTGCACGCCGAACACCTGCAGATCAATGGTGGCAAGATGGCAAAGCGGCTTGGGAATTTCTTTACCGTGCGGGACCTGCTCGAAAAAGGCTATCACCCACGGGCGATTCGGCTGGCATTGATTTCGGTGCCCTATCGCAAATCACTCAATTTCACCATTGATGGACTCGAAGGCACAGCCCGAAGACTTGAACGGTTGACCGACTTTGCCCAGCGGTTGCGCGAAGCCAGACCCGTCGAAGCTGATGATACGGCGCTCATGTATGAAATTGAGAAGTCACAGGAGGCCTTTGAAGCCGGAATGGATGATGATCTCAATACGGCTCAGGGGTTGGCGGCGGTGACACTGCTCGAAACCGCCCTCAACCGGGCAATGGCCGAAGAGCGACTGACCGAAAAAGCCAAAACACTCGGTCTTGACGTTTTGGGCAAGATGGACGGCGTGTTTGGGTTTTTTGATCCGTTTGTGGATGAAAGCCTGGATGCTGAAATCCAGGCGCTGGTAGATGAACGTCTTGCCGCCCGCAAAGCAAAAAACTTTGCCCGGTCAGATGAAATTCGCCAGATTCTGGCCGACCGTGGGATCATCCTTGAAGACACCCGTGACGGTACACGCTGGAAACGAAAGTAAAAATGATACATGGGCGCTGCTTTGAACTGCGCCCACATTGAAAAAGGGCACCGCTTGCGGTGCCCTTTTTTTGTTTAAGCGAAGAAAATTACTCAGTTTTATGGTGTTTCATGGTTTTATGTGGACGAATGAAGCCAGAGTGCGCTAAAAAAGAATTTCCTGTATTTTCTCAGGATACCGCACATCGTTACAGCCAAAGTGTGTGATGAAACAGGGTTTTAGTTCACACCATGCAGAACTCTGGTTCTGTTGAGTTTGACTCCTGACCGAAAGGGTTTTGCCCGCACCGGTACGTGTGAACTGAACAAAAATTTAAGAAATTCGAGGTCTTATGAGTACCAACGAAATTTGGCAAGTTGAAATCGAGGGACAAATTTACGAAGCGGATACCGAAACCATGAAAAGCTGGGTTCAGGGTGGCTATGTTCAGCCTGGTGATAAGGTCAAACGTGGCAATCTTGCCTGGACCGAAGCGCGAAATATTCCAATGATTCGGAACTTGCTGGGCGCGGGTGCCGGTCAAGCCACTCCAGCACAGGTTGGTGGTACGGCTCAAAGCAGTGGTGCTATGTATCAGCAACCTTCTTATGGAGGTGGAAGCTCCGGGCACAGTTCGAGCCATCACAGTACAAGTACGACTGGCACCAGTGCCAGTTACGGTACGGTCGGAAGTGGCGGGGCGACTGGAAGTCAGGCGGCTTCATATGCGGCCTATAGCCAGCCTGGAACTGGTGGGGTGGCAACCGCTGTGTGCCATAATCACCCGCAAACGGCGCCAGACTATATCTGCGGGGGATGCGGTGCCGTCTTGTGCAAAGGGTGTGTTAACTCTGTTGCATCAGGGGCGATTTGTACACTGTGTGGGCAGCTATGTCAGAAATATGCTGAAGTCACAAAGCAAATGCAGCGCCAGGCTTTTCAGAAATCTGGCTTTGGGATGGAGGATCTGATTCAATCCCTGACATACCCTTTAAAACATTTTGTGATGTTTGCCGTTGCGGCAGTTGCGATTAC
>DAOQNB010000232.1:6131-7809 GCA_035335845.1 Acidobacteriota bacterium
TATGTCAAAGTTTGGTTGATGTATTTTGGAATTGAATTGGTCTTTGTTATTCTCAAAGTGGTGGGTGCCATAGCTGGCATTTTGAACCTTCCCATTATTGGGTACGCCGCTTTTAAACCACTTGAATTTTTCTTCAATACAATGATTGCCTGTGTGTTAGGGCTTTCAATTTTCAAATGTGCTGACCGCCTGGGTGTCCACGTCTAATTTATGGGATATCTGCTGGTTGGCTAACCTCTAAAGTCACTGTGAATTATCGTCAGCAAGAAACATTTCTGAATCAATATGCACAGGTTGGGGTCGGAATGATCGCTCTCAACCTTGTTTTTTTTGGGGTCCTGGTCAATGTCACTCGCCGATTGTTGAGCTGGGGCGACATCACCAAACTGACACTGCTCGCCATTGCACTCAGTGTCGCTGTTTTTTACGTCCCCAAGTATCTTTTCCTCACGATTGAAGAGCACAAAAAGTATTCCTGGACTATCCGGATCCGATGGATTTTGGGCGGGCTGTTTTTGCTTTCAACTCCGCTGGTTGGCCGGTCATTCAAGGATTACGGGCTGATGGTTGGCGCGGCAGGATTTGTGTTATCAACCAACTGGGCGGTGCGCGAGGTCTTTCGACAGGTCCAGCGCAAACAAAAAAAGCCGGAGTTGCTTGCCTTCATCCCCTTTGTCTATGCGGCTGGTGATAGCCTTGGCCTTGGATTGCTCCTCAGCAATAAAGTCCTGACTCTTGAAACCGGGGTACTGTTAACGGCAATGGCCGTTCATTTGCTGATTTTGCTCTTATCTCAAAAGCAGTTGGCCCTGATTCCGGTGATTGTGATGGGGGTCGCGGGACTCCTCTGGTTTGTGGGAGGGCAGGGGCCACACATCGGTTCCGTGACCTCCTGGATGATTGTCTCGCTGGCTTTGTGCTGGATGGCGCGGGACCGCCACCGGAAAAACCTGGAAGAAATGTTGTTTTCACTGGTGGATTTTACTGGTGAAACTCCAGAACACATCCAGGAAGCGCTGTTAACCAGCACCGGGGCTTTAGCCGCAAACTGGAATGCCAATCCGCCAACCACCCCTGAGGAACTCGAAACCTGGTACCGGCAAAATTCAGGCTATTACATTTATGACCTGGCCCAGTTTCACCTGGCATACAAGCACATTGTGTTTACGCTGGACGTGATCTCTCAGGCCCGAGGGCGGGTGCTGGATTATGGTGCCGGCATCGGAGATTTATCGCTGGAACTGGCCGCTCGCGGAGACCGGGATGTGACCTACTTTGATGTTGACGGGGAAACGCAACAGTTTGCCCGCTGGCGTGCTCGTGAACGAAAGCTGCGAGTTAACTTTGCCAGTGATCGCCGCCGTCTTGAGAGCCAGTATGACACCATTATTCTGCTGGATGTTCTGGAACATTTAGCCGATCCGGTTGAAACGCTGGAATTTTTGGTCAATCGGCTAGCCCCAGGAGGGAAACTGGTGGCTTCAATCGCTTTTGGCCCAACCAAAGCACACCCCATGCACTTTGATCATGACTTTGACGCTAAAACGTGGCTCCGGGAACGGGGATTTTTCGATGCCAAAACGGTGTCACTTCGACTTTTTGGCTCTGAAGCCATGCGCCGCTCTGGCGTGATCATCTATCAGAAGAAATGGACGCCACAGTGAAGGGGAATGAAGAA
>DAOQNB010000233.1:0-7795 GCA_035335845.1 Acidobacteriota bacterium
ACTCGCCTCTCCACTGGACATCAACCTGGGCCGAGCCATTCATCATGACTAATCGGCGGGAGGGTTCCCGGGGGTGGCCTTCATTGCTTTGAAACAGGGAAACTCCAATGTGGGTGATCAGCCCTTCCATCGTGAACGTTTCCTCGGGCGAAAGCTGTTTTCCAAATTCAATCCCATAATTCGTCAACGGATGTTTGATCAACCGTTGATACATGGCCTGGTTCATCGGAAACGAGACCACCAGAAATGACACTTCCGTTTCCCCTGGAATTCGAAACAATTGTGTGACTTTTCCCCTCGAACTGGCGGTGAGTTCGAAATAGGAAATGATCGAACACGCCTGATTGATTCGTGTGCAGAAAGGTTGAGGTTTGGTGCGCGGTGTGTGCCTACGGAACAGCCTTTCCCACTCTTGAATGACAGAGGGCTGTCGGCTCCACATTTCCAAGGAAGGCAATCCGCCCCGCAAGATGGCGGCGCGGCGTTCCTTTAATACCTCATACTGGACAATTCCCAGACATTGTTCGGTTATCTGATCAATCCACCAGGGCAGCGATTCCTGATGGGATAGCCAGAGGGATTCCAACTGAAGGGCTTCGCCAAAAATTGGCCAATATTTTCGTTCCAGGAAGCGACAGGTGTAATCGGGACAGACCGAAAAATATCGGCATGCCAGAAGTTCTCGAAGTTTATTTTCAGTGAGTTCTTCCCACTGCACCAACCGTTGTAACAACGCATTGCCGATAATTGGGCTCACCATGGCTTCCTTCTGGTACCGATCCAGTGCCGTTCGGAAAAATCCTTCCACCATGGCTCTCGGAATTTGATTGATGTGCGCCCAGGCCCTGGAAACCTTTTTCACGGACCGGTTTTCGTCCGGCTCAAAAAAGAAATGGGTTTCTTTCGGATAACTCGAAAACAAATCAGCCTGGAAGGGCAGTGGAAAATCAATGAGTTGAGACCGCTGAAACCTGAATTTTTCATTGGTGAAAAAACCGCGAATCAAGCCGGACTCAAGATGTTTCTCCACCCTGGAAACAATTCCAAAATCAAGCGCCATCGTGCCTCCTTTTTCCGCCACGTCGCTCACCAATCAACTGGCCACCCTGTCACCTTGTCACCTGCGCCGGGCGTTCCAGGGTGTAGACCACTTCGGGAAATTCACCTTTGATGTCACCCCGGTGCCAGCCCTGGGCGGCATAAAATCGGTCGGCACGGGTATTGACTTCGGTGCTTAAAATAACCCGCGATGCGCCACGTTCAAACAGCCAGTCAGTTGCAAGTTTCAAGAGCTGTGACCCGATGCCGTTGCCTTCATGGTCCGGGTGAATAAACAAGGCCCAGATGGAATGGTCTTCGCAGGCAGCGTAGGAAAACCCGACCACCGTTCCATCAAGTTCGCACACCCAGCCCTTTCCAAGCGGGCCAAGGTAATCTTCATACATTTGTCGAGTAATCCGGCCTGGATTGGAAAGGACATTTTCTTTCACCAGTAAGCGAATTTCTGACATCGCCGGAATGTCAGCGTGTGTAGCTTCCCGAAAAATCATCATCATACCGCCTTTTATCAAGTTCAAGCTTTCACTTGTGAAAATTCTGCCGCTTTCATCTCAACTCGCCGGAGCAAACGATTGGATAAGGCATCTCGCAATTCGGTAACACCCCGAGGAGTTAAAGCCAGTGCCAATCGCCAGTTGCCTCTGTGAAAATAAACCCAGTGGCACCCAAGGCAAATCACAACTTGTATTGAACCAGCTCCCTGCCCAAACTCGATGGCCGTGCCTGGACGGAAACAGCGCATTCCGAAGGCGCTACGATTCCCATAGAGCTTCAACTGAAAAATTGTTTTCCACAGTGATTGCGCCACGGATGGTTGAAGCGCCCAGGTTTCAGTCAATCGAAACCCTTGAATATACCCTTCCGCGTTTTTCAGATCCGGATCGGTCGTTTGTGGCTGGCGGGTTAAACGGTAGGCCCGAGCCGGGAAAATTTGTGAGGTGACACGCAGTACCAGGAGTTGAGCGACATCAATCACGCCGGGCAGTCTCAATAGTGATTCAACCGGATTTCTCATTTGTGCTGCCGATATTCAAAGGTCTGGCTGACAACCCGAATAACCTGATTGTTGTTACGACCATAAATGGCAATCCTGAGTGCCCGGTTATAGTCTTGAGATTCAAGTCTGACCTGGACTTCAATTGATTCCCCTGGTTGGAGTTCATGTTCTCCCCAGCCTGAGTCGTCAATATAAAGCAGGTGATTTTTCCAACCAAACCAGGAACGATAGAGCCTTTCATGAACTGGGAAAACTGGCTGGGCGGCCTCCGTTTCATACCGGAATGGGTGGCTGGTCAAATTTGCAAGTTTAAAGAAGGCAACAATCCGTTCGTTGTATGAGTCCTGGACTTTTTCAAGCCTCAAAAATTTTAATGTAACCTTTTGAGTAGATTGATTTTGTTTGCTATCGGATGATTGTTGACTGGCCTGGGTCTGAGAAGAAAAGGAAACGAGTACTCCGAAAAAGATGAGAACAATCAAAACATCGAGCTTCTGCAGGCGAATGAGACGCATGATGTGGTCTCCACAGCGGAAAGTCTCAGGAAAATATGGTCAGAGAGGATTTATTTTATCCCTGGGTGCGATTGGTGACCGGCTCGACCACGCTTCGCGGAGGCACTTTCCCGGAAAACCAGGCTGGCTCGTCAAGGCCAGTGGTCTGGCGGGGAGCTTCGATTTCGGGGGGATTGATGGGTGGTGACTTCAATAACGACGCCTGCCCGGCTTTGGCGAAAGACAGGACCAGTTTAGATGCCAGATAGCAGGCGGTTCCGACCATTCCCACCGCCAGACCCAGGCAGGTCATCAGCAACAGCACGAGTTGTTCGGGTCTTCCTGGATGAAACCGGTCACGGATAAAATCAAAAATCAGAAACACAAGGAAAAAGATCGAAACCCCCAGCAAGGCACCACAGGCCAGAAGCCAGCTTACCTGTGAGATCCCAACCAGCATGGTGGGCTCACCCAGGACAGGTGCGGGACGGGTCACCACTTCAAAATTTGACCCGCAACGGGTGCAATATCGGACCGAATCATTGTTTTCATATCCACACCTTGAACAAAACATAGCCAGCTCCTTTTCAAATGCTCGCACGGGTTGAAAATGACTTGGGGCAAAGGGGGAACCACCATCCGGCAGGATTGGGTCGTTTCGTGTTAAATCCTTCTGGATGATTCACTTTTCAGGGTTTGAAGAGAACTTGAATATTAGGTTTGAACCAGAGAATCCGCAAGTTGTCAGGAATGGGAGTTGTTTGGCCGGTTGAGATTGAAAAAAGGGCCTTCGGGTTGTCGTGACATTTAATTTATCCCATTTTGGAATGGAATTCTTGCATTGGGAAACAGTCAAGCACTCTGATCATAATAGATTGAACGAACTACTGACTACTGACTACCGACTATGAACTGGCATTATTTCTCTAACGCTCGGCTCCAGGCTAGCTGCCCGGCTTTTTCCTTTTTAGACTCGATAGGGGCTGGCGGATGGATCACTCGCTGGACTTTACTGGTTTCAGGTACGATAGGCCGCTGTGTGGCGCATTCGCCGCGCCCCACCCTGGACCTCAAAAAAACCTGACCTTCTCCAAATCACACATATACAACTGTCTGAAAAGTCAAAAAGCGGCTGGGGACAAACAACATGATTGAGTTGCCAGAACAGCGAGTTGAGACACTGCGCGAAGACCGGGAATTCATTTTGACACGTCGAGTGGTGACTGGGACTCCGGCACGTTCGACGCTGGTGCTGACGCCTGTTTCAGCACACCCATCGCTCGACAGCCTCAAGCGTCTGGAACATGAATATTCGTTGCGGGAGGAACTGGATCCGTCCTGGGCGGTTTTACCTCGGGAACTGACTCGCCATCAGGGACGACTGGCCCTTGTGTATGATGATCCTGGAGGGGAGATTCTCACCCGGTTCCTTGAAAAAACCTGGGATCTCACCCGTGTTTTGCAGACGGCGCTGGGTGTGGCGGGAGCACTCCGACGGGTTCACGAGCGTGGCCTGATTCACAAAGATATTCAACCGGCCAACATTTTGGTGAATGAAGCAACCGGCACAGTTCGACTCACCGGCTTTGGCATGGCGTCACGCCAGCCGCGTGAGCACCAGTCGCCCAATCCGCCAGAAACCATTGCCGGAACGCTGGCCTATATGTCGCCCGAACAAACCGGGCGGATGAATCGGTCGCTGGATTCACGCAGTGACCTCTATGCCTTTGGCGTGACGCTCTATGAACTGCTCACCGGCACATTGCCTTTCACAGCTTCAGACCCAATGGAATGGATCCATTGTCACATTGCCAAAAAACCACTCTCCCCCAGTCATCGGAGAGACGATATTCCAGAGCCATTGTCACAAATTGTGATGAAACTGCTGGCCAAGGCGGCTGAAGATCGGTACCAGACCGCTGCCGGAGTCGAAGCCGATCTCCGTACCTGTCTTACCAGTTGGGAATTCGCCGGCCAGATTGATGCATTTCCATTAGCTGAACAGGATATCTCTGAGCGGTTGTGGATCCCCGAGCAACTCTATGGCCGGGAACGCGAAATTGAAACGCTGGTGGCGACGTTCAATCGAGTGAAGACAACTGGCCGCCCCGAACTGGTGCTGGTTTCGGGCTATTCGGGTGTAGGCAAAACTTCGGTTGTGACCGAATTGCATAAAGCTCTGGTTTCCTCTCGGGCCCGGTTTGCCGGTGGAAAATTTGACCAGTTTCAACGCGGAATCCCCTATGCCACGCTGGTTCAGGCGTTACGATCTCTGGTCAGCACCATTTTGGGGCAAGGAGAGTCAGAGCTTGACTGGTGGCGACATCGAATTTCTCAAGCGGTTGGGCTCAACGGCCAGTTAATGGTCAACCTTTTTCCTGAATTGGAACTGATCATTGGTCCGCAATCACCCGCGCCAGAGCTGCCACCTCAGGATTCCCAGAACCGCTTTCAAATGGTCTTCCGCCGGTTTGTCAGCGTTTTCGCGCAGCCGGACCAGCCGCTGGTGCTGTTCCTGGACGATTTGCACTGGCTGGATATGGCCACGCTTGAGTTTCTTCACAACATCGTCACCGAGGATGAAGCCCGATACCTGATGGTGATTGGTGCCTATCGGGACAATGAAGTGACTCAGGTTCACCCACTGATGCGGATGATGGAGAAGCTTCGCAAGGCTGGAGGGCGAATCCAGGATATTACCCTGGCGCCGCTTGGAACCGCTGACGTCTGCCGGCTCCTGGCTGACGCCTTTGGCTGTGATACCCGGCGTGTTTACTCACTGGCCACGCTGGTTCAGGAAAAAACAGATGGCAATCCCTTTTTTGTCATCCAGTTTGTCACTGCCCTGGCCGAAGAAAAACTGATTGTCTTTGAACCTGAGTCCCGCGAATGGACCTGGAACCTGGAAGGAATTCGAGCCAAAGGATATGCCGACAACGTGGGCGAATTGATGGCCCGAAAACTCAACCGCCTGCCAGACTCAGCCCAGCGTGTGCTGATGTACCTGGCTTGTCTGGGAAATGGTGCGGAATCTGGCCTGCTGGGGGGCATTCTGGGGTTAACCCAGACTGAGATAGAGGAAAAACTTGCCGAAGCCATCCAGGCTGGGCTGGTTTTTCAATTTGATGGCAGATTCAAATTTATCCATGACCGTGTTCAGGAAGCCGCCTACTTGCTTATTCCAGAAAATGTGCAGCCGGCGATCCATTTGCGAATTGGTCGGGTACTGGCCGCGCAGATTCCGCCAGAAAATCGGGTGGACATTTCCTTTGAAATTGTGAATCAGTTTAACCGCGGGGCCGTGCTCATCACATCGCCGGAAGAACGTGAACTTGTCGCCGAACTCAATTTTCTCGCTGGAAAGCGCGCCCGGTCGGCCACTGCCTGCACCGCCGCCCTGAGCTATTTTGCGGCTGGCGACGCCCTGCTGGGGGAAGAAAGCTGGGAGCGGTACGCTGAACTCAAATTTGGGCTTTCGCTCCACCGTGCTGAATGTGAATTTCTCACGGGTGATCTGACTGCGGCGGAAGACCGGTTGTTTCGACTGGCGCAGCGAACCAGCAATCTGGTGGATCTGGCGACGGTTACCTGTCTTCGGGTGTCCCTCTACACCACCCGCGATATCAACCGGGCCGTTCAGGTGGGACTGGACTACCTCCGGCACGTTGGGATTGAGTGGAACCCGCACCCAACCGCGGGAGACGTCAAACTGGAATTTGAGCGAATCTGGCGTCAGATTGACGCCCGGCCAGTGACAGCCCTCCTCGACCTGCCACCACTCAACGACCCAACCTGCCGGGCGACAATGGATGTTTTGACGGATATTCTGGCCCCAGCCGTCTTTAGCGACCGATTTCTTCCGGGCCTGGTTGCGGGTCGAATGGCCAACCTGAGCCTGAAACACGGCAACAGCGATGCCTCCTGTCTGGCCTATTGCTGGTTGGGCGCAATTCTGGGGGCATATTTGGGAGATTACCGGGCCGGATTCCAGTTTGGTCAACTTGGTGTTGATCTGGTGGAACGTCGTCACCTGGTACGCTATCAGGCACGGGTGTTTATTCTCTTTGGAAATCACATTCTTCCCTGGAATCAACCGCTCCACCTGAGCCGGGCTATGTTGCGGCGCGGGTTTGATGCGGCGTTGGAAGTGGGTGACGTGACGTTTGCCGGCTATTGCTTTAGCCACGTGATTGCCAACCGGCTGGCCACGGGCGACCCACTCGACGAAGTCCACCAGGAAGCTGAAACCGGCCTCCAATTTGCTCGAAAGACCCGCTTTGGCGGCACGGTTCGAGTCTTTATCGGGCTCCTCACCCTCATCCGTTCCCTGCGTGGTCTGCCCGCCGATTTCCGATCTTTCACCGATGAAGCTGAATTTGAGCACGATCTGGAACATGATCCACGGCTGGCACTGCCGAACTACTGGTACTGGTTTCGCAAAATGCAGGCGCGGTTTTTTGCCAAGGACTATGCCTCAGCCGTGGCGGCAGCGCTCAAGGCACACAAACTTCGGGCGACAACACCCACCTTCTTTGAGAACAGCGAATTTCATTTCTTTGGCGCCCTGGTCAGAGCCGCCGGATATGACCAGACCACTGGTGACGAACAGGCCAGTCACCTTGAGGCAGTTGTCGCGCACCACAAACAACTTGCGGTGTGGGCCGAAAACTGCCCGGAAACATTTGAATGCCGGCTGAAGCTGGCAGCGGCTGAACTCGCCCGCATTGAAGGCCGCGAACTCGACGCCATGCAGCTCTATGAAGCCGCGCTGACCGGAGCACGTGCCCAGGGGTTTGTCCAGATCGAAGGGCTGGCCAGCGAACTGGCCGCTGCCTTTTATAGCGCACGGGGCTTGGAGACCAGCGCCAGTGCCCATGTGCGCAACGCCCGGTATTGTTATCTCCGATGGGGGGCCGAGGGGAAAGTGGGGCAGCTTGATCAGGCACATCCCCACCTGCGGGAGGACCTAACGGTACGGTCTTCGCCTACGATTGCCTCACCCGTCGAGCAACTGGATCTGGCCACGTTGTTCAAAGTATCCCAGGCAGTTTCAGATGAAATCATCCTTGAGAAATTGATCGAAAAGCTCATGGTGATTTCGGTCGAGCATGCCGGCGCGGAGCGTGGCATCCTGATCCTGCAGCGAAATGACAAACTCTCGCTTGAAGCTGAAGCCACAACCGCCGACGGCAAGGTCCAGGTCACCACCGGCAAAATGGAAGTCACATCAGAGATCCTGCCTGAG
>DAOQNB010000234.1:0-7793 GCA_035335845.1 Acidobacteriota bacterium
ACAAGTCGAGCATGCCGATGATACCATTGAGCGGGGTCCGGATTTCGTGGCTCATGTTGGCCAGAAATGTGCTTTTGGCACGGCTGGCCTCAATGGCTTCTTCTTTGGCCTGGTGGGCGACCTGCTCTGAGGTTTGCAACTGTTCAACCAGCCGGGCGAGTTCTTCAGCTTTGCGTTTGATTTCAAGCTCGGACCGGGCCAGCTCTGCCGTCCGGTGGCGAACCTTGAGTTCCAGAATTTCATTCTGATGTTTGAGTTGTTGCACGCGGAGCCGAACCAGGCCAAACAACAAACTTATCCCTGCTGTGAGATAAAAAGCGTATGCCCACCAGCGTGTCCAGAGGGGTTGCAGGACAATAATGCGCAGCGATGCACCGGTTTCGTTCCAGATTCCGTCTGAATTTGAAGCTCTGACCTTAAAAATGTACTCACCTGGATTCAAATTGGTATAAACGGCCTCTCGTTTGGTCCCGGCCAGGACCCAGGTGTCGTTAAAATTAGTGAGTTGATAGGCATATTGATTGCGCTCTGGCGCATGAAAATCAAGGGCTAAAAAGTGAAAAGTAAACGAGTTCTGATGATAGGGGAGCGTCAGGGTTGCAGGAAGGTAGGTCAAGGTTTGGGGTGGCTGTGATGCCCCGCCGATTTGGACTTCAGTAATCAGGACTGGGGGGACTGTCAGATTATCCTGGATTTCATCAGGGTGAAACCAGTTCAATCCGTTGATCCCACCGAAGAAAATTGTACCTTTGGGGTTGACAAAAACGGCTTTCCGGTTAAATTCGCGACCCTGTAAGCCATCCTCAATTGTATAGACTCGAATTTTGCGGGTAGCTGGAAAGTAATGATTGATTCCATCGTCTGTACTGATCCAGAGTGTATGGGCTGAGTCTATAATGACACCATAGGCATTATTATGAGACAGTCCGTTTTCCTCAGACAGATGCGTGGTAAGCTGGCCTGAGGCATCAAACCCATAAACGCCATAGCCTTTGGTCGCAAACCAGAGTGAGCCATCTGTATCCTCGGCAATATAGGTCACCATTTTTGATTGAAACAACTCAGGTTGAAACGGGACTTCTTCGTACCCAATGGCTTGATGTGGTGTTGGGTTGAGTCGGGTCAGGCCGGTGGCAAAGGCGATCCAGATGGTGCCGTGATGATCCTCAAAGATAGTTTGGACTTCGGCGGCCCATTTGGCGTCATAGACGCGGAGCGAATCCAGTTTTTGAATGGTTCCATCCTGAGGATGAAAAATGTAGATACCAAATTCAGAGCCAAACCAGATATTTCCGTCACTGGTTTGGGTAATTGCCGTCACGACTGCCCTCGGTGGAACCAGTGGAAACTGGGTAAAGTTGCCGGTCTTGGGGTCAAGGAGTTTGACTCCCCGGCCATAAGTTCCAACCCAAATTCGGTGATCAGCACTTTCAAAAACTGCCCAGACATTATCGAGTGCCAGTGAATCTGCATTGTTTTTGAGACTGGAAAATACCTTGATTTCGCGGGTCACAGGATTGTAATAATTGACGCCTCCGCCTTGAGTGGCAATCCAGATATTGCCAGACTGGTCTTCCTGGATGCCACGTACAAACCCATTACTGAGTGACGGCGTTCCAAATGGATCATATTTGAGCAGATGGAATTTACGGCTCGTCGGGGAATATTTACTCAATCCATACTGAAGATCACCCACCCAGATCACCCCGGTTCGATCCCGAAAAAGAGCTGTGACTTTGTTTCCAGCCAGGGTGGTCAGGTTTCGTGGGTCACTCTGATAGCGGATGACCCGGTTGGTTTTGAGATCCAGGCAGTTGAGCCCCTGGGCAAAAGTCCCAACCCACAGTTGTTGATTGTCGTCCAGGACGAGCCGGGTCACCGCGTTTTCACTTAAACTGGAGGGATCGTTTTCAACTCTGGTCAATCGGTTGATCTCTTTGACTGTTTGGGTGTCATACACAATCAACCCCATCGGGGTGGCAACGTACAACTGGTTGGTATCAAGCAGGATCATGTCGGTATTCAAATTGTTGATACCACGTGCCAGAGACTCCATCGGGCTATCGAGTAAAAGGTGAAACCGGGCTGTTTTCAGATCAAACAGGTACAGATGGTCCAGTGTGCGGACCCAAACATGCCCAAACCGGTCAAATACAACTGAACAAACCGTATTGTCGCCAGGCCAGTCAAATAAGGTGTACCGGGTGAAGGATTGAATCGTCGGATCAAACACAACCAGTCCGTGTTGGGTGCCAATCCACAGCTTTCCGGCTGAATCTTCGGTGATGCAGGCAATCACCGAGGTTCTTTGGAAGGGACCACGAAAAACGTCATCTGTAAAGTGTTTGAAAGAACCAGTTGCCGGGTCAAATAAATCAAGACCTTTTTGTTGCGTCCCAACCCACAATCTGCCTTTTCGGTCACAATAGAGCGCCGAGACAAAATCAAAGGCCAGTGAATTTGGGTCATTGGCTTTGTGGCGAAAAACCTCAAAGGAAATGCCGTTATAGCGGTTTAACCCACTCTCGGTGCCAATCCAGATATAGCCTTCTGTGTCCTGAGCAAAACAGCGAATCGCATTATTGGAAAGGCCCGCTTCCTGGTTTATTCGCTGAAATGAGATTTCTCTGTTCTGTCCGCACACAACCGCTGGCAGGCAGAAAGCCAGACAAAATCCAACCAGGCTGAGCGTGACGGTTTTGAAGTGCTCAAACATGATATGTGACTGTGATTCAATCCCGGGCAGGGAAAGAGAAAATCCAGGTTCATTCCACAACAACACCTTGCCTGGAAAAAAGTGGAAAGCGGTTGATTGACCTGAATTTGACAAAGACCAGGTCACATCAGGACGGCCTGGGATCCAATTCTGGTCAATCAATCACCTTCACACTGTTTTGGAAGGGGTGTGGTTCAAAAAGCAATTTGGTGTAAGGCCGGTGGAATTGCGAATGAAACCCAAAGGTAAACCGAGTCATTTCAGAGCGCAAACTATTTTGGGGAAAAAAGAAGAAAGCGGTAGGGAAGTGATGTGATGCTGAACACCAGTTCCCTACCGCACGCCTGAATGTAACTGTGAAGGAGAAATTTATGAGTGGAATCTACTTCCGGCCATCTTACTCCCTTTGCTTGATTGAGCAACCAAATACTATTGAAAAAAAACTCCAGTTAACTGAAAAAAACTTCGTTGTTTTGATGCTTCCTTTATTCAGTCAGCCAGAGAGCCAGTTGTGAATCAATCGTTAGTGTTTCATACGCGGCCAAAAACTACTGGCCAAGCTGGTTTTGAAGCTGGGAGAAAATCTGTCCGGCAACCTTAGCCGCATTGGAGCCGCGAGTATCAGCCCCCTGTAAAACCACCACAATTGCCAGTTTGGGGTTGGCAACCGGGGCATACGACACAAACCAGCCGGTCCATAATCCATCTTTCACAGCGGTGCCGGTTTTACCAGCAATGCTCAGTTTCGGATTGCGAATTACGGAGGCCGTACCAACTTCCACTACATCCACCATGGCTGATTTGAGCAATTCCAGTTCACGGGCAGGCAGGTTGGCCTGTCGGCGGATGACAGGTTTGAAACTGGCCGGAGAGGATGCAAATTGGGGGGTATAGACCGTTCCCCCATTGGCAATGGTTGAAACCAGAGATGCCATCTGGAGTGGCGTGAGCTCCATTCCTTCTGCGGCACCAAAGAAGTTTCGTGGCGCGGCGGCTTTCGGATCGGTGATGACTGTGCCTGGAATTTCACCGGCCAGGTTGATCCCCGTCATTTCTCCCAGGCCAAACTGGGCCAGCATTTCAAGGAAACGGGATTGGCCGACTTTTTCGCCTGCTTTTTGAAAATACGCTGTGCTGGAAAGGGCCATGGCTTCTCGAAAATCACATTGCCGGTTTTCGGTTGGGAGGTCCACTTTGACGTCCGGCTGGATGGCGCCAGTTGCCAGTCCGGCCAATCCAGTCACGAGTTTGATGGTTGAAGCTGGGGCAAAACTGGTGCGCACGGCCCACTCCTGGTTTACGATAGACAGTACACGCCCGGTATTTGGATCCATGACCAGAACTGTTCCTGCCCGCTCACCAAGGGCTTTCAGGGCGGCCTGGCGAATTTCGGGAACGTCACCTGTTTGGGTATCAAAGGCAATGTATTCAGCCGCTTCTTCACGGAAAAACCGATCTACGGCCCGGTTGTGCGCCACAACCACGTCTGGAATCAATTGCACGAAATGTTTGCGAATGGTGCCGTTAAAGGGACGTTGAACATTGTTCACATGGTAGATTTCAGTGAGTTTGCCGTTCGCCAGCGGTCGAAATTCGTATCGGTGCGTACTGGCGGGCTGTTTTTCTTCCAGGATGAAATATCCATTTGGAGAAATCGAGCGAATCCAGGTTTTGGTTGGATCAACCTCAACATATCCAAGCGTTTGCAGGGTATAAGTTGTTTCATTGGCGGCCCAGGTTTCCACCAGTTCCTGGTTCAACGGAGATTTGCGGGCCGCTGATTTGATGGGGTGTGTTGTCTTGAGCGAAGACGTGATTTCTTTCGGGTCTGATTCAAGCGTAATTGACAGCGTTGGGGCGAGCAAGCTATTGCACATCAGTGCCATCAGACCAGCGCCGATCAAGGGTTTTAAGTGCAAACCGTGAAAATTCATACTCAGTGTCCTCTGTGAATTCAAAATCAATTCAATGCGATGTGAGAGTTTTGCCTGGTTTGAAAAAATTCCGGATGCCAGCACAGGCGGGGTCCGGTGAAGAAGTTTCATCTCAGCCAGTCGGAGCAGGCATCGAGCATAAGACCGGTGATCACGCCGGGTCTGCAGTACCCAATCATCACAGGCGATTTCGCGCTCAATTTCGAGGTTTCGAGTAAACCACTGCACTGCCGGGTTAAAAAAGAAGAAGGCACTCAGGATGCTTTGCCCAAGTTTGGCCCAATCATCCCAGCGGGCAACGTGAGCCAGTTCGTGCAGAAGCAACAATTCCAGTTCGGAAACTGAAAGCTGAGTAAGTAAGTGGGACGGAAATAAAATGACTGGGTGGCCAGGCCCAATCATTAAGGGGGATGAAATACGGTCACTGGACCGCAGTTGAACCGGGCGATCTGGACAGGAATGCCGTACCGTCGCAGAAAAGTGTGATTCCAGTTCGGCTGGGAATGCCTGACTGGTCACCCTGAGGTGGCGTAAATACATCCACCCCCAGGCCAGGCGAAACAGAAAACAACCCTGAACCAAACCAACGATGACCACCAGCCAGTTTACCCAGCGTCCGCCTGAAATCGAAACCAGGGGTTTTCGGTCAGGAAGGCTTTCCTGCGACACCACGGCCTGGTCAACTTGACCCGCCGGAGCGAGTGCGGAAACCGAACGCTTTTCAAGGGATTCATCCACTGGAAAGCCAATCAATGGATTGATCGTGGGCGTGGTGGTCGCATCAAACTGCCGGTCAGCCAGGCGTGATGGAAAAAGGGTGTCCGGTCGTACAAAGGCAAGTGTCGTGAATGGCAGCGCCATCGCTATGACAAAGGCTGTTCCTAGCACTACATACCTGGCTGAGGCCGAGAAGCCAGGTTGTACCCTGAGGATTAAAACGGCCAGTCCAGCCATGACGGCAGCCTGCCAGAGGCTATTGAGGAAAATTTCCATTCCCATGTGTGACAAATGTTCAAATGCAACAAAAGAATTCACAACGCTACCTCAGGAATTTGTTTGTAATTTGTTCAACTATTGAAGATTCAGGGAAATGCCGTTCTTTCAATCGTTGCATACCAGTTTGTCGTCAGGCGCTTGCTCAACCTGGTTGGTTGAATCACTTCACTGCTTTTTATGCAGAAATTCCACTGCAAACTGGGATGAGCGTATGTGTTTATCCGAAGAAATGAGCGAGGCTCAACTGGTTTCAAACTGAGCCCGGAGCACTATTCCTTTTCTTCAACCAGTTTTTTCAGTCGTTCAAGTTCGGTCAGATCAAGTTCTTCCTGCTCCATTACATTCAAAACCAGTAATTCCGGAGAATTGTTAAAAAATTTGGAGAGAAGGAATTTTAAGGCACTTTGACGGGCTTGTTTTTGATCAACCACTGGTTTGTAAATAAACGCCCGGCCTTCCTGGACATGCGACACATAGCCTTTGCGTTCCAGGATGCGCAACGTTGTGAGCACCGTGCTGTACGCCAGTTGGGAATTTGACGGGAGTGCCGCCACCACATCTGCAACCGTACTTTGACCACGGTTCCAAATGATTTCCATGAGTTGTAATTCAGCTTCGGTGAGGGTTGGTGACGATTTTCTGGGC
Source organism: Acidobacteriota bacterium (assembly GCA_035335845.1). Classification (GTDB taxonomy): domain Bacteria; phylum Acidobacteriota; class Blastocatellia; order Chloracidobacteriales; family Chloracidobacteriaceae; genus JACQXX01. The sequence goes on from DAOQNB010000234.1 coordinate 6,292, forward strand.
ACGATCTGAAAACTCCCTTTTGAACTATTAAATATTTAATATGTCGGGAGGATACTCAGGATTGGAAAAATGTCAATTAAAAAATTAATAGTTAAAGAAGAAATACCTGGTATCTACCAATTTGCAATAAACACCTTGTATATGGAAATCGTCAAATCATTCAATCAAAAAAACTTAGTGAGTTACAGGTTACAAGCTGATATTTACAGATCAAACAATGACATCTGGCCGGTACTCGAAGGAGCTTTGGTTTTTGGTTTCTTTTTTTCCGAAGCTTTGACCGTTGACGGTGCTGCGGTAGAGATCACCTCTGAGTCGTCCACGTCAGGTTTTGATTCGGGATCCGTTGTGACTGGCTCTGGCTGAGCAGGTGATTCCAACTCGGGTTGATTGGGAATTGACTGGTTTTTCGATCTGGTTCTGGTTTTTGAACGAGGTGGGGTCAGTCGCTCAGATGGTGTTGTATTTCCTGGTTGAGTTTCAAGTTCCGCCGCTGCCGAATACATTTTCTGGTTGGGAGGAAATACAGGTTCAACTGGTATTTCCCCCGTCGCCGGGACCATACCCAGAACGCGTTGACGACGGTATTCAGCCAGATTGTCCTGGATCATTTCGATGACTTCTTCAAACCGGCGGCGGATTCGAGCCGCTTCCTCCCCGATAAGCTGGAAAAATATATTCGTGAGCTTTTTTCCAGTGGGGTGACCGACTGGCCGGAGCATAATCCATCCTCGTTGGGGATCGAGCACCCCCGCAAACTGATCAACTCCGCCATATTCGGTAGCCTCAACCGACACACAGAGCCTGAGTTCAGGCTGATCAGAGTCGTCACTCCATTCACTGGTTCGGGCTCGCGGAGGAACTGGCAGCAGAATTCCACGCATGGTGAGAACCGCCGGCGAAAGAGGGATGCTATAACGAAGAAACTCGCTTCCTGCTGACTCTAAATCCTTTTCACAACGAATGTCCGGCCATTCCATAGCACCCTCGCTTGATGTGCGATTGTTGGTGAAAAGCTTAAATCAAAAATCGTGAAGCGCAAAGAAAGAACTGCCTGGAGATGATTTTGAATGATACGAGTTTGATATTGAAACGAAAAGACTTGTCATTCGCCCCTACCTGAACAGGGGCTGGGCTGAGCGTCAATGAGTGTCAAAAACGGATGAGCCAATCCAAGCTGATCCAAAACCGACTGGAGGCGTGACCGGTCACCATTCCAAAACCCTTCCATAACCTCAGCCGAACGGGTCAACCACAACAAGACGGTCAGTTCACCTTCCACCGAAAAACCAAGTTCCCGTTCCATGGCCTCCAGAATTTTTTCAGAGAGTTCAGATCCAAAATCATTGAGTGGTTCAATGTAATGGTCGAGCTGGCCTGTCAGTGGGTTGACCGAGATCCAGTGCTGGTACTGATGCCATTCCTGGGGTGTCATTTGTTCCTGGGCAGTACGGGCACAATAGTCACCTGGAAGCGTGGAGTAGGTTTTTCGGCATCCAAGC
>DAOQNB010000235.1:0-7792 GCA_035335845.1 Acidobacteriota bacterium
CTGAACCCTGAACCCTGAACCCTGAACCCTGAACCCTGAACCCTGAACCCTGAATATGATGATCACGCCTGTTTCGCCGCTCACCTTTGAAATGTGTTCAGCTATCGAGCCTGAATGGAACTCATTTCACAGCCTGGCTCAGGTGATGCAACACGGATTGCAGCGACCTGACCTGTATTACCCAACCGTGATGACCAATGTCATCGTTCAAGACGAATTTACCCATGACATTGTGATTGCCCGGCGGGATGGGTTGGTTCTGGTGCTGGGTTCGACCTGATTGGGGGCGATTACGGCAGTTGCCGTATGGGACCATCAGCCAACGGGTGATGAATTGCTCGCGTTACGGCTCAAACAAGGCTGGGTGCCGACTCCGTCACGGCTCAAAGACGGCCATCAGGTTCTGGGTCACGCCGCCGGTTGTTATCACCCATCACCATCATTTGATCCAGCCGAGGACACCTGACCAGGATCGCTGACCCAGATTCCCTGATGACTGTCAGTGATCGAGTTTGAGGGCAAGGTCCTGAACCCAGGTTAATGGCCATAGCTCACCACGCGCGAAATTTTCCATTCTCCATCCTTAAAGCGCCAGACATGCACAAATTTGAATGTGCCGCAGTCATCACGACCCTGTTCCTTATGGCAAAAACGGTGTTGTCCAATCTGGATGGCGCCAAAATCTTTGATCGGATACACTTCGAGGCTGCCTTTCACCAGGTCTCGTCGTAACCCGTTGGTTTTGCTTTGTTCAAACAGGTTTTTGAAGTTTTCAATCGTCTGATCATAATTTGCAACGCCGCCGGTGTCGTGGTAAAACTCGACGTCTTTGGCAAACATCGTTTTGAGTACTTCAAGGTTGCGGGTGTTAAAGGCTTCAAAAAGCTGGTTGTCCAGCCGGGAGATAGTGGAGAGCAATTCGGTCGCTTCGTTGGTCGTCGTCGGGGTCTTGCCAGCCGGAGACTGAGGCGTTGTGGGAGACTGACCAAAAACAAAACCCGTCATAGCCAGCAAAACCAACCCTGTCAGAATGCCTTGTTTCATAGAGTCCTTTTGAATTTTATCGGGATGTTGAGGGGAGTGTGTTGTGGTGCAGACGAACGTTCACCTGGCGGCTTTAAGTTTCATCCAGATGAGTTCGCGTTGAAACAATCCGGGTTGATTCCTTTTTGATTTGTGCGGTCACGCTTGCCTTTCAGATGACTCAACTTGTTTGAGAAAATTAGCTAAACTCTTCTTCTTCAAAAATTAGCGTTCTCAATATGTAAAGTTGATTTGAAAATGATACAACCTGTCCATTCAATGGTATCACAATGACTGAAAACCACTCCTCCAAACCAACTAAACCCCATTCGTCCTGGAAACAGATTGTGCGAAAAGGGGTTTTCGTGCTGGTTATTTGTCTCCTGCTCAGTACGCTGCTGGTAATCTATATCACCCAGCCCTTGATGGGAACCACCACGGCGAGGTCAGGTGTCACGGTTGACCCGGCACGATTGGAAAAACACGTCAAAACGATTTCCCAGGAACTGGGGGCACGGGATTGCCTCCATCCTGAGAACCTGGATCAAGTGGCCCGCTATATCGAACAAGGGTTTAGAACCGCTACAGCCACAGTATCAGATCAAAAATATCTGGTTGACACAAAACCCTTCCGGAATGTGATCGGCCAGTTTGGCCCAGATACACCTGAACGCATTATCGTGGGCGCCCATTACGACACCTGCGGACCTCGACCAGGAGCGGACGACAATGCAAGCGGCGTAGCCGGATTGATCGAACTGGCTCACCTGCTGGGCCAAACCAAACTGAAAACCCGAGTGGAACTGGTGGCTTACACCCTCGAAGAACCACCGTACTTCCGGACTCAACAAATGGGGAGCGCTGTGCATGCGCGTTCTTTGAAATCAGCCGGTACAAAAGTCCGGGCGATGGTTTCATTGGAAATGATCGGCTATTTTACCGATGCGGAGAATAGCCAGACCTATCCGTTGCCAGGATTGTCCGTGCTCTATCCGAGCAAGGGAAATTTCATTGCGGTGGTCGGGATAACCGGCCAGGCATCCCTGGTTCGAACAATCAAACAGGCAATGACAGGGGCATCGTCTCTTCCGGTGTACTCAATCAACGCCCCAGCCAGCGTTCCAGCGCTGGACTTTTCAGATCAGCTTAACTACTGGAACGAAGGCTACCCGGCGGTCATGATTACTGACACCAGCTTTTTCCGAAACGCCAATTACCATCAAAAAACCGATACGGCTGACACGCTGGATTACAAACGAATGGCACAGGTAGTTGAAGGTGTATTCGCTGCTGTTAAGGAATTGTCAGACATCAAATAAGCGTCACCTTACCGAAAATCCCAGATATTTTGAGCTCCGAAACACACGAACTACACGAAAAGAATCAAACACTTCCAAAATTCAATCTATTATTCTTTTCCATAGTTGAAGATGGCTTCGAGTGCCAGGTCGCGATTGGTGACAAACGCTTCATAGGTCGGCTCGGCAACCAGATCCGGTGCAATCCACACCCGGTAATCCATCGCCGGTGCGTTTTGCCAGTACAGCGATGAAATGCTGGCCCGTAATTTGCAGAATGGCAGCGTGGTCATTGTGGACTCACCAATGAAGTTCGGCGGCGAGGCCGATGGCTCACCAACAAACATCGCCTGGGTTTGTTGTTGCAAATCCGAGGCACCGCAAATGGCCGCAGAAAAAGTGTTGCGCCCCATAATCACAAACAGCTTGCCCGGTTGATTGATCTTTTCACATTTGATGATTTCCTGAACCAGCGGCTTATTGAGGAAGTTATTGCCGCCGCCATTCCACCGAAGGTCAATAATGAGCCGTTCCACCTCATTGGCATTGATAAAGGCAAACATTTTTTTCACAAAGGCGGCAATTGATTCCTCAGGTTTGTTTTGAACCCCATTGTATTGAAAAAACACCGTTTTTGAGTCTTTCAGGTATTCGTACCAGTACAAATTTTCCTGGTCTTTCAAATACAGCGGCGTCACATCAGATCCACTCGGACGGACAGAGATCAGGTTGACTTGTTCCAGAAATGGTCGTGGTTTTGGCGAGATGGTCAGTTCTTTCCCCTGGGCATCGGTCAGAACATAGCTGACTTCATCAAGTGATGGAATCATCCCGAAGGCGTGGAGGTACTCAGGAACACCAAACCGTCGGGGAACTTGCATTCGCAACCAGATGTCGTTATCGCGGGAAACCGTTTTGGAAATCATCTGGTATGCCTGCTCAACCGGAGTCTTCCCAATCTTGCTCAACTTCATTCCAAGGGCCGCTTTATATTCGTCAGCCGCCGCCGTGACAAAAATCCCCTCTTTAAATTCAGAAAATTGAACCGGGACTTTGTGAAAACCGCCCTCACCGCTCGTGGGTGGCATAAACAAAGTGTGTCCATCACCAATTGCCGCAGCCAGACATACCAGCTCAACGATAATTTGATGATCTTTCAGGGTTGGGATTTTGCGATCAATTTCAGCTACGATGGCTTCAAAGCGGGCCTGGTCCAGTTTGTTGTACAGATTGTAATGCAACCGTTTCAACTCTCTTGCCAGATACTGCAGGTCATAGCGCCATTGTTCATCGCGGCTCAGCGTGCCATCCGGCTTTTCGCCAACCAGCTTTTTAAAGCGCGGGTCACTGCGCAGGCTGTCAATCTCAGAGTCATTGCGAATCGTTTCAAAATCGGAAAACCGAGCTTTCATTGCTTTTTCGAGCCAGACCAGAGCTTGTTCCTTATCACCTTTCAACGCATATCCGCACGCAATGTTATAGAGTTCAGAAGCCGGGTTGGTGCCGCATTCAGCCGCTTTTTGAAATGCGGGGATGGCCTGATCAAAATGCTTGAGTTGATGATGAGCAAATCCAAGCATGTCCCAAATTGCTCCATTGTAGGGATTGGTCTTGACCAGTTCTTCACACATGGCCGCGGTTTTGGCCCATTCCTGTTTCGCAAAAAGTGCCTGCGCCTCTTTGATAGTGGCTCGACTGACATTCTGTGATTGAGGCTGGGCTTTAGCACTGGCAGATTGGAACTGAGGATAAAGCGTACAACTGAGCAGACTGACCAAAATACCAGTACACACTGACCCACACAAAAGCTTTGAATAGTTCATACGTTGATTCCTTATTCTGATCGAAGAGCAATAAGTGGATTGATTGCAGCCGCATGCCGGGCTGGGAGGTAACTGGCCAACGTGGTAAGTCCTACGATTGCCACTGAAATACACACCAACGTTGGCACATCAAAAGTCTCAATCCCAAAGAGCAATGGGTTGAGTATCTGCAAGGCAAAAGACGCCAGAAAAATCCCCGCCACCAATCCGAGCACGGCGAGCCACAGTCCCTGGCGGACAACCATTCCCACAATTTGATTGGGGTGCGCGCCCAGTGCCAGGCGGAGGCCAAATTCAAAGGTTCGTTGTTTGACGGAAAAGGTAATCACCCCAAACATGCCAATCAGGGAAAGGAAAAATGCAACCCCCGCAATACTTCCTAAAACCCAGGCGGTTAATTTGGGGACCATCAGGGACTGGCGAACCAGTTCGCCGAGCGAAGCCATTTCAAAAAGCGCCAGACCTGGGTCAAGCTGCGCGAGTTGACTTCGAATTGTGCCGGCGAACGTGAGTGGATCAATGTGCCCCGAAACCACAAAAGCCATGCTGCGGGGTGGACGTTGGCGGTAGGAAAAATAGACTTCCTGGAGCGTTTCGTTCCGCAGGCCGCGATTCTTGACGTCTTCGACCACGCCCACCACGGTGTAAACCGCGTCTGGATTTGGGCTATCACCGCTTCGAAGCCGTGCCCCAAGTGGATTTTGCCCTGGCCAGAAGCGGCGAGCCATCATCTCATTGATAATGGCGACCGGCTGAGTGCCTTCAGTATCACGCTCATTCAGGTCACGGCCAGCCACCAGATTGATTCCAAGTGCAGAAAAATACCCCGCATTGATGGTCCGCGTATCAGCCAGCGGCACATTGTTCATATCGCGGTTATCGCGGCCTTCGATAAAAATTGACGTTGCCGGCATCACCGCAGTTGGGGAAAAAGGATAATTTGATCCCATGCCAACCGCTTTTACCCCCGGTAATTTTTTTAAATCAGCTTCAAACCGGCTCAATAAACTGACTTTGAGTGAATCCTCAGCATATTTGGCTGGCGGTAAATTGATTCGAAACACAAGACGGTTTTCGGCCTGAATGCCAGGATCAACTTGAATCAGATTGATCAGACTGCGGCTGACTAAAACGCCCCCCGCCAGCAGCACCAGTGAGACCGCGATTTCAACCACAATCAAAGTATTTCGACCTGAGATCAGACGTCCGTGACTCTGTCCCTGACCGCGTGATTGTCGGAGGTGGAAATTCAGATTTGATTTGACCAGTCGCACGGCTGGACTGCACCCAAGTCCCACTCCAACCAGAAAAATTAAGCCTGCAGTTTGGAGCCACACCGTTTGGTCAAACGTGAGCTTCTGAAAATCAGGGAAAAATGGTGCCAGCACATGGTGCACGGTTTCCAAACTCAGCAGTGCCAGCCCAAGCCCAGCCAACCCGCCAAGCAATGAGAGAAATACCGATTCGGTCAAAAACTGCTGTACCAACCGCCATCGGGAGGCGCCAATGGCCTGCCGAATCGAAAACTCGCGTTCCCGGCCCAGGCTATGTGCCAGTACAATCAACCCCACGTTGACACACACAATCAGCAGAATCAAAACGCCTGCCAGCCAAACTGCCAGCAAGGGCAACCCAAGATCGCCGTACAGATAGGACCGCAGTGGAATTGACGCGGTGCCAAACCCGGTAAACAACGTGTCCTGATTCCAGATGCGTCGGGCCAGAGCATCCATTTCAGAATTGGCCTGCTGAGGCGTGACACCAGGCTTGAGGTGACCCATGACGTGATAGAGATGTGTGGCTCGCCAGATGCGGAGATTTCCTCCGTGAACTCCCATCGGCACCCAGACATCCGCTGGCTGAAAGAAGGCAAATTCAGCCGGTAACACGCCAACCACGGTAAATCCAACGCCGTTGAGTGCCACCACCCGGCCAACAATCCCAGGGTCAGCACCAAAGCGCCGGACCCAATACCCGTGACTGAGAACCAGCGACAACCCCTGACCTTCCTGATCTTCGCGAGCTTCAAACGTTCGTCCATACAGGGGTTTCACACCCAATGTTGAAAACAAGGTCGAGGACACCACCTGACCAGGGACATATTCGGGTTCACCGCCTTCGGCGATATTAAAACTGACCGGAGACCAGGCTCCCATCCGATCAAACACCGGGTTGGCTGAACTCCAATCCAGGTAATCAGGAATTGAAACCCGAAGTCGGGCATCCGGCTCCTTCTCGCTTTGCTCAGCAACGACCAGCAACCGATCAGCGTCAGCAAAAGGCAATGGTTTGAGAAAAACTGAATTGACCAGACTGAAAAAGATGATGTTGATACCGATGCCAAGGCCAAGAAACCCAATCACAGTTGCCGCAAACAGGCGATTGCGGCGCACCAACCGAACGCAGTGCCGAAGATCCTGAAAGATTGCCTGCATAGCAAAATTCCTTTGTGTTGATCTGATTTGATGGCCTGAGGCGAATAAAGAATTGAGAATGAAGAATGAAGAATTGAGAATGAAGAAAAAATAAAGCTTTTGTTTTTCAATAAGATAGGTTAATGAGAATCGGACTGGCTTAGTTCAAAATGAATTCAAAAAGCGTGTCAAAACGAGGTTGAAACCAACTCAGAACTGCAAGTGATGTGCCGGTTTGTGAAAAATGAAGAGTAATGAATTCAAATTGTTGTGGTTGAACTGGTTACGGCATTTCTCCATATACAAAACCGTCGTAAAGCGATCTCATTTTTGTGTTCGCTCGTGACACGACAGTTTCCCAGTTTCGAACAATGGGGTGCGAATATTCCAACCAGGCCGGGGTTGAACAAATCAACTCAGTACTCGATAAAATTCAAAGAAAACTATCTAATTTTCTAAAAATCTTCACCCAATCTAGCAAAAAAATATCGCAAGTAAAACTTTAGGAAAATTTTTAACCCTGTATTTTCAATATTTTATAGAAAATCTGTGATTTTACCTGAGGAACTGGCACACAGAATGCTATTACTCACAGTCAGAGAACAGCCGCTCAGTGCTGATCGAACCGATTCCCAAGGAGCATCCACCGTATGGTACACATTCGATTTGAAGGACGGTCCTATGATTTCCAGCCACAGGCGGCCAATATCCGACCGACCACAACCGACGCTGATGTTTTACGCCGGGTTGCGACACTGCTCAATGTTGCCCCAGAGCGACTCAAGAACTACGTTGTGGATCGAACGGCCAACGGCACGGTGATCATTCGCCCGGAAGCCGTCTACGGCTAAATGAATATTTGATCTTTTCATCTCCGCGCTCTGACCGGTGAAGCATACACACTCAATTGAATTCAGCGGCCCCTCGCGGGCTCTGCAGGTTCGACTCCTGTCAAATCCACCATTTGGGTTTGTGGTGAAATGGATACACACTGAATGTAGTGACAAGCGCTTCAGTAACTTGCGTGGAGATGATCAATCACAAGTCAGTCGTCAGTCATCAGTCGTCAATAAAGCATTATTTTCAACAGGTTAGCGATTTACAATTCCTTTTTTGTTTTTTTGAAAATTGATTTCTGTCCTGTACTCCGACAGAAAAAGCTTACATACACTCGCTCAGTGGTAGAGCACCTGCCTCGTAAGCAGACATTCATTGGTTCGAATCCAATGTGTAG
>DAOQNB010000236.1:0-5004 GCA_035335845.1 Acidobacteriota bacterium
TCCTCGTATTACGGGAAGGCTAAAGTATTGAAAAAATTGTATTTCCCTGAACCCTGGCCCCGATACCCTGAACCCTAATTGGTATAAACCCCGGAAATCAGCCATTGTGCCTCGTCATACAGATCAATTGGTTTTGAGTGGTTCTTTGGAGAACCCGTCAAGTGCTTTCATAAACTGAGCGGTCATAATTTCAAGCGCTTTTTTGCCCTTTTCAGCCGTGGCCAGAGTGGGGTCTCCGGTCATGCCAGTTTGTGAATACTGTGGGTCCTGCGGATCCCGAGAATACAGCCCTGGTTTATATCCAGGGTAGCCTTTGTCGGCAGAATTGGTGTAATCCACGACGGCTCGATCCATGTGCACCAGCTCAGGTTGCAAATAGAGGTTAATCGAAGTCTCTAGCTCATCGGCGTGCCCTCCGGCTTTTTGTTTGAGCAAGGCTTTTAATTCCGGAGTTTCAAGGTCACCCCAGGACAGGACCAGGGTTGGTACCCCGGTCTGAACACGGATTTCACGCGCGGCCTGGGAAATTGGCAGCCCGGTGGCTAGCGAAATGCCAGTGTTCAAGAAAACAATTCGTTTGGCCCCCACTTTCACCAGACTCATTGCAATTTCAAACATATACTTTTGAAAGACCTGCGGGTCAGCTACTTCTGTCCCTGGATATCCGCGAAACCCAGGAAACCAGCCGTGCAGCACCGGCGGGGCAACCAGCACCGGGTGGTGTTCCACAGCCTGCTGAATCAGATATTCCATTACCTTCTGGTCAGCATTCATCGGCAAGTGAGGGCCATGCTCTTTCGATCCGGCGCCAAATGGAATGATAACAACAGGTGATGTTTTGAGTCTGGCTTCGGCATCGGGCCAGGTGAGTTCGCCGAGGAAGGCGCCTGGCCGGTTTTTTGAAGGCGTTGGTTGACTGGATACAGGAATGGAAGTTGGTTTCGTTTGGAGTGGAGCGGGTTGTTCCATACAAATGAAGGCTGAACTCAAAAAGAAGGGGAGGACTGCTTGAAGAATTGACATTATCAGACTCCAGCTAAAATAATTTGGAGAGCCGAATCCGATGTTGACAGGTTTTACTGGTGTTTCACAACCCTGAAACTTGCTTTTTTCTCTGCTGGTTCGAGTCTCCATCCCGGCTTGAGTTCCAGGTGCCAACCGTCCCCCTCAATGGCTGGCCCGGTCTCAATCTGATGTGCCGATACCAGTGCCACCGAAAATTTGCCCTTCTCTCGACACAGCATCACCCCTTTGGAAGCGGTGAGGACGCCCCAGGCTGACGATAGCTGCAACGATGGATAAACCGTCCGATTATCGTCAAGCGTCACCACGGTATTTGGATCAAACGAGTAATTCATCGTTTCATCAAGCGGGAGTTCGACCGTTGGACCATCAATCAGTTGGCTCTGAATTTGTGCCAGTTGGGTGCGGCGTCTGGTCGCCCGAACCGATTCAAATTCAAAGAGTTCTTCGCCAAAATAGGCAGTTGCGACAGCCCGGAGTTTTGGCTCGTCGAGTTGTTTCAACTTGATTCCAAACTCTGTGCCTGCCAGATGGGCCAGATCACGATTGGTGTTGAGTTGTTTTCGCCAAACCGGGTTAACTGAGTCAAGTAAACAACCATAGGCGGGTCCAGTGGCATAGGCAAAAGATCGCGAAAGTGTAGCTTTTGCGTGCGCCTGACGAAGCCCATAGGCAGCCAGGATGTCGGCTTCGCGCTGCGAACGGGCACACAAGCGAACCCCAGTGTATTCGGCCAGTCCTTCATTGAGTTCAAGTTCATTCTCAGTGCGTTGAAACATCTCTCCCAAAGCCTGGCGAAACTGACGGAAGTTCAAAGCATCAGTTACTGCTTTCTTTCGCGTTGAGCCCGTTTCTTGAAGCGCCCGCTCCAGTGCCCGAAATTCTAACCGGAGCCAGACCCGCCCGGCTTCACTCTCCAGATGGGCATTGACTGGATTTGAAGCTGGAAACTGGATTTCTTCCTGGATGCGATGAAAAAGTTCATGGGTGATCAACCGGGCACGCTCCTGCTGGCTCGAAGGCAATGGCCAGAGCATCATCGTCCATTCAACCCCAGCCCATATCGTGGCGGTATTGGCACAGGTCACATCGGCAGGCAGCATGCCAGTAAACACCCCACTGTTTGATTTCAAATTCCCTGCCGTATCAGCCTGATTGGCCACGACCTGTCGCGTCTCCGGGTCAACCAACAATATTGGGCCGTACAATGGCACGCCCCATGTTCGACCACCATCACGATCAGAAAGTTCTTTGGCCTCCCGGAAATACCGAGCCGCAAGTTGCAGATCAAGGTGCGAATCTTCCTTTGCCTGGACAAAGGCACCAGCAACGAAGCTGAGCCCAATGAAAAGCAGTACCAGCAATGGGAGAAACCAGCCCTGAGTCACATTTTTTGAATTTTTTCTCCGTGTATGAAGACACACGTTTCCGGCTACACATTTCTGCATATTCATACTTCTCCTTTTTTACTTATGGACGGCTCTTATACCATTTTGCAATAAAGTCATCGTATTACGGGAAGGTTAAAGTATTGAAAAAATTGTCTTTCCCTGAACCATGAACCCGATACCCTGACCCCAAAATGGTATTATTTCTCAACCTGTACTATCAGCTTTAGTGCCCAGCCTTCCCCATCATTGACAGAAATTTCATTTGGCAGTGTGTACTGAAGCGGAGTTCCAAATTCACCAACTCCCCTCCAGTTTCGGGCAAACACCTTTTGATCCGTACCCCGAATGTCAAAATTCACACCAAATGTTGAATTTGGCTGGCTGTATGGCACCTGGTTGACAGTGAAATCAACCACCAGCCCCGGAACCGCAGGAGCATTTGGAATTTGGAGCGGAACCAGTTGGATAGATTGGGGTTCTTCCAACCAGCAGCCTGATTTCCCTTCGGCCACAACCACTCCATTTTTGGTTAACTGGGCAACCGTTAAAAATTTATGGGGTACTTTTCTTGCTTGAATATCAATATTGCCATTCAAATCAGTTTTTATCGGTTTGATCACGAGGTTTGGTGACGGTCCAGAGGCCTCAATGACATGCGGTGTAATTTCAATTTTTAAGACCTCATCCCCACCATTCCGACCAAATGGAAAAAGCACCACGGCTTCGTCAAACCCGATTTGGAGCGAATGAACCTGGGAATCTTCTTCATAGAGCGGCACCTGGCGTTCTGACCGACCATAGAGCCGCTTTGTCGTGAGCGTTCCCCGAATTTTTAACCGCCCAGGAGCAATCACATCGGTTACAAACTGGGCTTTCAGTCGAAATAAATCATCCTGGAGCGTGATGTCAAAATCAGTCCCCGGCGGCCCCTCAATGAGAGATTCGCTCAAAATGGCCCGTTGGCGCGCGCTTTCTTCAACCGCCCTGATTTGAAACTGAATCCGAACCAGCCGATCTTCAGTGGCCGTGGTGGGTTCAGATACGTGCGGGTGCGCCGTCATCAACGCCATCAAACAGAAAATCAAGCATCCAACCCGAATCCATTGTTTCCGGTTCATTGGGTCACCTCCCCTTTGACTGGCTGCCTGATGACCAGCAGTTCAGCGCGTTCCCCTCGATCAAATCGGGCGAATGGTCGGTTCTCACCTCTTGCGGCGGGTGGATTGGCAACGGGTTGAATTCGTTTTTCAGATACTCTGGACTGGCTTCCCTTCAGATTGATCACTGATTGAAAGGTAATTCCTCCGAGAAACGAAATCAGCACCAACCCAACCGTTGCCGGCCAGGGAATGAAGAGAGGGTGTCGCCAGGTGAGCTTTTTATCAGTTGCCAGAATAGTCTTGAGTGCCTGAACCTGGCGGTTAAAATCCGTCGGTGTTTCAGCGGTGTGCAGGCTGGCTCGAAGTTCCAAAAATTGGCTGTGGGCCGCCCGGCAAATCGGGCACACCAACAAATGCGCCCGAACCCGTGACGTTTCTTCCGGAGCCAGTTCACCATCAATCAATTGGGATACTTTTTCGGTTAACTCGCAGTGCGGATTCATGGTAGGGCTCCTTTTCGAACAGGTGGATTTTTCCGGTTTTCCTGAGAACGGATCAGTGTGAACTGTTCGCGAAGTGCCATCCGGGCGCGAAACAGGTCAATTTTGACTTTACTTTCGGGTACCCCAAGCACCTCTGCGATTTGCGAATAGGACATTTCCTCCTGTTCCCGGAGCAAAATGACTGCCCGCTGGTGGTCTGGTAACCGGCCAATCAGCGAAAACACCAGATTGGTCTGTTCTTTCTGAACCAGTTCGGTCTCTGGCGTTGGACGGGGTGAGCCAAATAGAGAAGCTACCCACCCACTGAGCTTTGATCGGGTTCGCTGGCGTTCCAGTTCATTCAAGGCCAGATTTCGAGCCACCCGAAAAACCCAAAACCGGATCTCTTCCGCTGGAATGACGTCTGATTGCTGGAAGAGTCGGAGCATTGTTTCCTGAGCCAGATCGTGGGCACAGGCCGACTTTCCAACCAGGCCGTCCAGAAAGCGGCACAGTTTGGGGTACAGTTCGTGAAACTGGTGGGTGAATTGATCGTGATCATTTGGCATAGCTGTTTTAGCCAGTAAAACAGCTATGCCGGGGAAAAGTTACAGGCGGGAGAGAAAAAAGTTAATTTGGGCCTTCAATCGAAGTCACATTGGCGTCAAACCAGGCTTGAAGATCAGCTTCAGTGTGAAAATCCAGGAGGGCAACCGCCAGGGATTCAAGTTGAGCAAGGGATAACTTTTTGATTTGATGTGTGATAGCTTCTGAAACCATCCCAATGCGTTTCTGGAGCAATAACAACAAAAGTGTTGTTTCACCTTCTTTTTTCCCTTCTTGCAAGCCCTGCTGTAAGCCCTGCTGTAAGCCCTGCTGTAAGCCCTGCTGTAAGCCCTCTTCTTTCCAACTGGTCATAATTTCCATAATTTCCTGCCTTTCACCAGGTTCAATACCTTGCATCTCACAGTGAAACTCAGTGAGTTCATTTCCTTTCAAGTTGAGATA
>DAOQNB010000236.1:5104-7761 GCA_035335845.1 Acidobacteriota bacterium
TCAGATTTCCAAAGGTTTCGAAATAATAGGCAAATTTCACCTGCTGATGCGCCGGGTGAACTGCTGTCAGTAACCGCAATCGCCTGGAACCAGGCAATTTATATCCATCATCCGGTTTAAAGACCCCTTCTTCAAAGATTTCAAGCTTTGAAAGTTCACTGATCTCCTCCTCATCCTCATTGTCTGGGTTCACCAGGGCATGGATGGGCAAGAGTCGAAGTTCACCAGGTTCCCAGTGTGAAAAGGCTCCGTTTGGGCTTTGCGGGTTAATCGTTACATCAATCTGGTAATACTTCCACGTACTCCGGTCGGGTCGGGGGTGAGCTGTTTCTTCCGCATCATCTAACACCGATACCAGGTCTTTGACTGGCGCCTCAACCCTTACAATTGAATGAACCTGCGCCTCAGCCCCGCGCAAGACAGCTCCCTTGGCTTTAAATGGTGCCAGGAAAAGGTTTTTTAACGCGTTTTTAATGATCAATCGCCCAACCAGATATACAACCGTTGCCATCGTTAACGCCACCCACCACACGCCCTGGCCAAAAAGGGCCATCACGCCGTACACCACAAAAAACAGAATTCCAATGATCACAAGATGAAAAACCACAGCCTGTGCCTCCAAGAATTGAATTGATGTGCGGGGCTCTGTTTATTACAAGGCAATATACCTTAATTTTTTCTATCTGCAAGCATTTTCCTGGCTCATGATCTGCCTGTTCTGGTCACTCTGGTCGAATCCTTTTCTCTCAGGAATAGAAAATGCTAAAAACGAAGTACCGAACTTGACTGAAACTCTCTGAGGAATACCACTATGCTTTCCCCTGATCAACTCAAGGTGTGCGTGATTGGCGCTGGTCCATCTGGAATCACAGCGGCGAAGAACCTCCGCCAGGTCGGCATCACAAACCTGGTCGTCTACGAAAAAAGTCATCAGGTTGGTGGGAACTGGGCATTTTCACTTCAGCAAAGCCATTCCAGCGTTTTTGAAACCACCCATATCATCAGTTCAAAGACGCTTTCCCAGTATCTGGATTTTCCATTCCCCCAAGAGTACCCTGATTATCCATCTCACAAACAGTTGCTGGAGTATTTCCAGAGCTACGCCCGAGAGTTTGACCTGCTTCGTTTTATCCGGTTTCAAACGGAGGTCACCGCCGTTCGGCCAGCACCCAATCACCGCTGGCAGGTAACGGTTAACAATGGGACAACCGATACCTTTGACGCGGTTTTGGTAAGTAACGGACATCACTGGAACCCGCGGATGCCCACTTACCCAGGCACCTTTACTGGTCAACTGCTTCATTCGCACGATTTTAAGACCAATCAACCGTTTCGTGACCAGCGAGTGCTGGTGATTGGTGGCGGGAATTCAGCCTGTGATATCGCGGTTGAAACCAGTCGGATATCCCAACGAACCGTTCTCAGTATGCGGCGTGGCTACTACTTTATTCCGAAGTTTATGTTTGGCCTGCCATCAGATGTCGTCAATGCCAAATTACAATTCCTGCCAAAATCGTTGCGAACTCACCTGCTGAAAATCGGGTTGGACTTTTCGATTGGGAAGCCGGAACTGTACGGGCTTCAAAAACCAGACCATCAATTATTGCAGACCCACCCGGTGGTCAATTCCGAGCTTTTGTACTTTATACGCCACGGCAAAATTCATCCTCGACCCGACATCGCCCGGTTTGAGGGCCAGAACGTTGTCTTTGTTGATGGTCAGTCTGAAGAAATTGACGTCATTATTGCGGCCACCGGGTTTCATATCACCTTTCCGTTTTTTGAGCCTGGCTTTGTTGATTTTGACGGCACAGAGGTTCCGCTGTACTTAAAGGTCTTTCATGCCGACCACCCAACGTTGTTTTTCATTGGGTTGATCCAGCCGATGGGCTGTATCTGGCCACTGGCTGACCTGCAATCCAAACTGGTAGCCAATACACTGATTGGCAACTGGCACCCGCCGGCCAATATTCGGGAATTGATTGACTGGGAGGTCAACCACCCGGCCTATGATTTTGTCAAAACGCCACGTCACTCGGTTGAAGTTGACTATCACCTCTATAGTAAAGCGCTGCTCCGGCACATTCCGAAGGATGCTCCTGACTGGAAAGACCAGTTCCAGAACGGCCAGCCAGTTGGTACTCACTTGAGGTAAGCCAGGAGCTTTCCAAATACCGCTTCAAGTCGAGGAAGAAAATAACACATGGATTTATATGAAGAGTTTGTCGCACTGATTGATATATTGAATGAGACTGGGATCAACTATGCACTCTGTGGTGGTCTGGCAGTTGCTTTTTTTGGATACGTAAGATTTACCAAGGACATTGACCTTTTGATCATTGGTGAAGACTTACCGCGGATTCGAAAAGCACTGGAACCACGCGGGTTTGTTTTCTATAGTGGGGCCACTCCATTTGATCCAGGGAGTCCAACATCACGGACGATCCACCGACTCTCAAAAATTGAGGGCTCCGATGTGCTGCCAATTGATTTGATCATTGCAACTCCCCTCTTTGACCAGGTGTGGAAGCAACGCCAGGTTGTTGAATGGAATGGTCGAAGCGTCCAAATTGTGTCACGTGAGGGACTTCGGTTCATGAAACAGCTTGCGGATCGAAACCAGGATCGGCTGGATTTGGCCCAACTTGGCCTGGGGG
>DAOQNB010000237.1:0-7750 GCA_035335845.1 Acidobacteriota bacterium
GTCACCCCGCGAATATAGGTGAACGGTCGTTTACCTGTCAATAAGTTAATTTTTTATTTTTTAAATAGAAATATTATTTAAATATATAAAATATTGATTTTAAAGAGAAAAATAGTGGATGATAAGAAAGTAAATTTATTGTAAAGTCAATATTACACGATTTTAGAAAAGAAAAGCTTTCCAAAATTAAGAAATTCTAATGATTGGAAATCGCTCTATCTGTCCGATTGTTCTGAAAAAAGGGCTTGGGGCTGAAGACTCGCAAGCTCGGGCTGAAGAAAGCGGGTTTAATACCCTGAGCCCGAAATCTTCAGCCCAATGTCTTGAGCCCCGATCTCAAAAAAACGACCCCGGGAATAACAGTGAGTTATTCAGCCGGGGTTGTGAACTGCAAAATGTTGTGAGGGGCAATCAAACTGGTTGAAGAGGTGAAAGGCTAATCGGCTTTTTTCCGCATAAAAGCCGGGATATCAAGGTCATCACGTGAGATGCCCCCGCCTTCGCCAGACCGTGGCATTGACGAGCCGAGTCCGCCCGTGCGTAAGCCAGCAACGTTTCGATTGAGTCCAGCCAGTGGATCCTGCTGAAGCGCCGCTGCCGCCTGCTCAAAGCCGGTTGCAATGACGGTAATTTTCATTTCATCCTGCATACGTTCATCGAGCACTGCCCCAAAGATGATATTGGCATCTTCGTGAGCGGCTTCGCGGATGATGGATGAGGCTTCATTGACTTCAAACAGGGTGAGATCCTTGCCACCGGTGATATTGACGAGCACGCCGCGAGCGCCTTCGATAGATGCCTCTTCGAGCAACGGGCTGGCAATGGCGCGTTGTGTGGCTTCGAGGGCACGGGTTTCACCCCGAGCCTGACCTGTCCCCATCAAGGCAATTCCCATGCCGCTCATAATGGTTTTCACGTCAGCGAAATCAAGATTGATCAACCCAGGAACCGTAATCAGGTCTGAGATACCCTGGACTGCCTGCCGGAGCACATCATCCGCTGTTCGAAAGGCTTCGGCCAGCGATGTGTTACGGTCCACGGTATGGAGCAGGCGTTCATTGGGGATTGTGATAACGGTGTCAACGCATTCTTTGAGTTCTGCCAGTCCGCGTTCAGCTTGAAGCATGCGTTTGCGACCTTCAAAACTAAACGGCTTGGTGACGACCGCGACCGTCAGGGCGCCAAGTTCGCTGGCCAGTCCGGCCACAATCGGAGCGGCGCCAGTGCCCGTACCGCCACCCATGCCGCTGGTGATAAACACCATGTCGGCGCCTTCGAGGGCTTCAATAATCTTATCGGTATCTTCCAGAGCCGCCTGCCGACCAATTTCAGGGTTGGCGCCCGCCCCGAGCCCCTTGGTAAGCTTGGCCCCAACCTGAAGTTTTACCGGGGCATGTGACATGCGCAGGGCCTGGAGATCAGTGTTCACGACCAGAAATTTGATTCCTTCGATCCCAAACTCAATCATGCGGTTGACGGCATTGCTTCCACCACCGCCAACCCCAACCACTTTAATATTTGCCCCATTTGTTGGAGGAATATCAACGAATTCCAATTTCAATGAATTATCTGTGCGATTGTTGTCTGCTGCCATGTACTTATTGCCTCCTCACAGGAGCCTTGTTCCCCTGCTTGTTCTTAAAATATATGCCTGGATGGGGGATGTGCCCCGCGTTATATGATTGTTTTGAAAAAGGTTACTTCTGATGTCTGTTGGCCTCTGATAGAGGGGCGAAACAGGGGGGGTTAAAACAGGTTTTTGAGTTCAAGCCACCAGTTTTTTAACCGGGCACTGTGGCGGCGAAGGCCATTTTGATTCCACGAGGTCCGCCCCAGTACCTGTTGACGAGCCGCATGCAGGACCAGCCCCGCCACCGTGGCATATTCAGGGCTGATTAAATCATCCGCAATCCCGTCGAAGCCTTGCGGTGATCCGAGTCGGACGGGCACATCCAGGATTCGTTCGGCTATTTCCGGGACACCAGCCAGCAAACTCCCACCCCCAGTCAGGACGAGCCCGCTTGAGAGTTGGCGTTCATATCCGCTGTGATGGATTTCTTCCTGGATCTGGCAAAAGAGCTCCTCTGCGCGAGGCTGAAGCATATCGCAGAGCAACTGCCGGGACAGCGTCTTGGAAACCCGTCCACCGACATTGAGCACTTCAAGGACAGTTTCCCGTTCACAGGTATCAAGCAATGGGCCAAAAGAGCACCCAAAGTGGCGCTTGATCCGCTCTGCTTCCGGGAACGGCGCACGGAGGCCAACTGCAATGTCATTGGTGAAATGAGTACCGCCAAGCGGGATGACTGAGGTATGGCGAACAGCTCCACGCTGGTAGATCGCCAGGCTGGTGATTTCGCCACCGATGTCGATGAGAGCGACACCGTACTCGCGCTCTTCTTCGCTCAGTGTAGCCTCGGCTGCTGCTAGGGATTCAAGTGTGAGATCCGAAACGATCATACCCGAACGGTTTACGCTTGTCACTATATTTTGCTTCGCTGTGATGGGGGAAGTCACAATATGGACGATGACTTCCAGGCGCATCCCCAACATACCGAGGGGATCGCCAATTCCGTCTTGATCATCAACAATAAACTCCTGGGGCAGTACTTCGACAATCTCCCGGTCCGACGGGAGGTTAATCGCACTGGCCTGATCAATGACGCGCCGAATATCAGCGACGGTAATTTCCCGGTTTTTGCGTGAAATGGCCACCACGCCACGCCCATTGTGGCCGCGGACGTGGGCACCGGAAAGCCCGACATGGACCTGATGGGCATCCACGCCGGCCATATGTTCAGCTTCGGTGAGCGCCTGACGGATACACTCCTCCGCTGATTCAATGTTGACAATTACGCCCTTGCGAACCCCCTTTGAAGCCACACTGCTCGCACCGAGGACATCGAGCCGATCTTTGTCTGGATTCCAGGCGGCGATCAGCACCCGTACTCGTGTATTTCCAATATCGAGTCCAACCAGGGGATGATTGGGTTTCGGCATAGCGTCTTAGTTCCCTTTCTTACTATTGGCTGCTCCGCTGGACGCTGGCTTTCTGGCAGATCTGGCCGTAGCCACTGACGACGGTGACGGTATGTTTTTGGTCTCTTTTTTGACGTCTTTTTTGGTTTCTTTTTTCGCTGGTTTCACTGGCTCTTTTTTCGCTGGTTTCACTGGCTCCAGCGAGGTTGAGTGACTGGCTGCCGGTTTGGTCGGTGCTTCGTTTTTTGATTTGGAAGCACTCTCACTGGTGTTAACTGATTTCTCAGTTGAATCGCCAGCATCGGTTCGAAACCCAAGTGAAATCTGAGCCGAATTGACTGCCGTGATGGAATTGATTTGATCGGCATACTTTAAAAAACCAGTATCCCGAATCTGATATTTCTCAAGCGCCTGGGCATCGCGGCGTTGAACCATATCAAGGACTTCCATGGCACGAACCAGCCGGTCCCGAAATTCTTCCTGTCCCAAATGAATTACAATCGGGTTGTCACTGAGTTGTACCACGACATCTTCGAGGCGACTCAAGTTGATACTTTCCAGTTTGGAAGAGAATTGTGGGGTACCGCTGTCGAGTGACCAGATCAGCTTTTTATACACCGCAATGCGTTCAAGGTTTTCCCGTAGATTTTGTTCGGTGTTGCCGGCCACAAGTCCAATCACAATGGGCGGCGGGTTTTGATCTTTGCCTGGAGCATACATTTCCAGCGGGATCCCTTCTTCATCAATCCACACCAGATTTCCCTGGTCGCCTTGTACCAGGAGGAGTGGCTTTCGTTCTTCGACCTGGATGTGTACCTGGTTGGGAAGAATTCGGGTAACCTGAGCATGATGTATCCAGGGAAGGCTTTCGATATTTTGCTCAATTTCAGTCAGTGATGCGGTCAGCAGGCTGCCTGGCGCCGTTTGCTGAACCAGCCGCTCAATATCGCGTGTGGATTGTCGGTTTTGGCCCTGAATTGTAATTTGAGCGAGCGTAAAAGCCGGGGAGTGAATCACGCGATAGGTGCCCCACACCAGGGCCAGTATCCCAAGTATCCAGAGGCTTCGCCCAAGCCAGGGATGGATGATGTCCCAGCGTTCGCGCCAGGACAGGCCGGCCACTTCACCAGGTGCTGGTGTCTGAAGGGTTTTCCGGCGGGGTGAAACCACTTGTTCAATTTCTCTACCACTGCGTTGTGCTGCTAGTCCCACACTTCCACCTCTAGTTCAAGGTCAAGTCCGTGCTCGGTGGTTACCCGGTCACGAATCAGGTCAATCAAAGCAAAAATATCGGCTGCGGTGGCCTTGCCGTCAGTCACAATAAAGTTGGCATGCAGCGTGGATATGGTTGCGCCTCCCTGGAAAACCCCTTTCATCCCAAGTTCGTCAATGATGCGCCCGGTGGTCAATCCGCTTCCTGGATTTTTAAAAATGCATCCAGCACTGCTTTCGCGGACTGGTTGAGTTGCCGAGCGATGTTGCTTATAGCGCTTGATTTCTTCCTTCATGTCAGCCGGATTCCCCGGTTTTAACTGGAGAATCGTGCCTAAAATCAAATCCTGGTGTGTGAACGGTGAATAGCGATAGCGAAAGTCAATCTCGTCACGTTTGAGGCGAAGCACTTCGCCTTCACGCGCAACATCAACACTTTCAATCACATCAGCAATTTCGTAACCGTGAGAACCGGCATTCATTTTGACGCCGCCCCCCACGCTGCCTGGAATGGGCGCCAACCCCTGGATACCAGCCAGCCCGCGATCTGCACATCCATTGACCAGTCGTGGCAGGCTATATCCAGCATGGACATGCACCCGTGTGCCATCATAAACCAGCAAGTCATCAAGCGCCCGCAGACTGACAGCTACGCGCCGAATTGGTCCATCTTTGACGAGCAGGTTAGTGCCATACCCAAGTGGACTCCAGGGAATACCTGCCTGATTGAGCGCATGGACCAGTCTGGCTGCCTGGGTACGGTTTTCCGGATAGGCAATCGCATCAATTTCACCGCCGACCCGAAGTGATGTGAAATGCGCCATTTTTTGCTTGCGCCGCACATTCACCCCCAGGTCAGAGCAAATTTGATCAATGCGTGCTCCGCGTTCCTGGTCATCCATAAGCTTGCTCGTTGTCTGTATCGCCTGCATTCAACGTCTCAAAAAGTCAGTTTGAACGTTACCGTTCAAGAAGGTGCAACAGTTCTTCACCTGCCTGCCAGACATTGCCGGCACCAAGTGTCAGAACCAGATCTCCTGGTTTCACAATCGCTTTCAACGCAGCGGCAGCCCGGTCCAGACTGCCGATGTAGGACACCTGCCGGTGGCCAAAGCGTTCAATCGCCTGGGACAGGGTTTCAGAATTCACGCCCGGAATTGGTTCTTCACCGGCTGGATAGACATCGGTCAGACAAACCACATCCGCTTCATAAAATGCTTTGGCAAAGTCTTCAAACAGGTGTTTGGTGCGTGAATACCGATGTGGTTGAAAGAGCACCACGGTACGCCGGAGGCTGGTTTTGGCGGCTGCCAGCACGGTGCGGATTTCCATTGGGTGATGCCCATAGTCATCCACCACGACCACCTCTTTTTTCTCGCCTTTGATCTGAAATCGGCGGTCGGCGCCACGGAAATTACTCAGGGCGCTGGCAATTTTGTCAAACGGGACTTCCAGATCAAGGCAGGTGCAAATCGCTGCTAAAGCATTGTAAACACTGTGTGTTCCAGGTACTTGAAGCTCAATTCTCCCCAGCTCCTGGCCCCGGAAGCGAACCGTAAAAGATGACCCGAAGAGTTCCGTGAGTTTCACATTCCAGGCGGTGACGTCAGCCTGTGCCGAAAACCCGTAGGTCAGTGTCCGGCGCTTGATTTTGGGGATGATAGATTGCACGTTTGAATCATCCAGGCACACCACCACGCTGCCATAAAAAGGGACACGGTTGACAAAGGCGGCAAAGTATTCACAGATTTCGTCCAGGCTCTTGTAATAGTCCATGTGCTCGCGGTCGATATTGGTTACCACCGCAATCGTGGGCGAAAGCTTCAAAAATGAGCCGTCGCTTTCGTCAGCTTCGACCACAATAAACTCGCCATGCCCAAGTCGAGCATTGCTGCCGAGTGTGCCGAGTTTTCCGCCAATCACCACGGTCGGGTCATAGTCTGCCCGGTGCAGAATATGTGCAATCATTGACGTGGTTGAGGTTTTCCCGTGGGCGCCAGCGATAGCAATGCCATATTTGAGGCGCATCAATTCAGCCAGCATCTCAGCCCGTGGAATCACCGGAATTTGCTGGTGCAGGGCTTCAACCACTTCCGGGTTATTGGGTTTGACGGCTGCTGAAATAACCACCACGTCAGCACCGGTCACGCTTTGTGCTGCGTGACCTTCATAGACAATGGCCCCTCGTTCGGCCAGATGTTGGGTGACCCCAGTCAGTTTCAAATCAGAGCCGGATACTTTATAGCCAAGGTTGAGCAGCACTTCAGCGATGCCGCTCATGCCGATTCCCCCAATACCTACAAAGTGAATGTGTCGAATTCGTTTAAACATATCCTTGGAAAAAGTACCTTGTCCTTAGTGGCTGGTGGCTGGTCTCGAAAACCCTGACCCCTGACCCCTTGAACTCCTACGGATTCAAGACTACCAGTTCTGAAAAAGATGAATTTGATGCCACTCGTAAGGCGAGATCAACCACCTGACCAGCCGCATTTGGACGGGCGAGATTTCGGCTGGCTGCTTCCATGGCCGTAATGCGCTCGGGTTTATCAATCAGCGACAGAATTTCTTTGGCCAGCCGTTCGCCGTTCAATTCTGATTGAAGGATCATCCGGCCAGCGTCAGCGTTGACAAAAGCCTCAGCGTTTTTGCGTTGGTGATCATCTGCGGCCAGTGGGAACGGAATAAACAAAGCTGCTTTTCCAGCCGCCGCAATTTCAGCCACCGTGGTGGCACCTGCCCGGCAGATGAGTAAGTCTGCCTGAGCAAAGGCGCCGGCCATATCATCAATAAAGGGACGCACATCGGCTTCGAGTGAGGCTGCTGTGTAGGCTGCCCTGGCTTCTTCCCCATCAACTTTACCGGTTTGATGAGTGATGACGAGGCGATTTCGAACCGAAGCCAGCAGCGGCGCAGCATCAATCATGGACTGATTGATCGCATGGGCGCCCTGGCTCCCACCAAAAATCAACAAATGGAGTTTGGTTGTTCGTGCTTTGGGTCTCAGGTTCTCAAACTCAGCCCGGACCGGGTTTCCGGTCAGGACTGATTTGCCTGGGAAAAAGCGAACTGATTCTCCGAAGGTGACTGCCGCAGCTCGGGTAAAGCGAGCCAGCATGCGATTGGTAAATCCGGGAAGGGCATTGGGTTCAACCACCAGCGTGGGAATGCCTTTTAAGGCGGCCATCATCACTGCCGCTCCTGACGCATAGCCGCCAACACCAATCACAATGTCGGGTTGAAATTGGCGGAACAGGCGATTGACCGACCAAAAACCAAACGGGAGTTTCATCAATGAAATCAACCGTTTCACCAGAGAAACATTTTTGAGAGCCCCGGCCTGAATCAAAGTCAGTGGAAACCCGGCCTGGGGAACGAGCCGCGATTCCAAACCGCGTTCGGTTCCAACAAACATCACTTCCGTCGTTGGGTCACGCCGCACCCACTCGCGGGCGACCGCAATTCCTGGAAAGATGTGTCCGCCGGTTCCTCCGGCTGCAATGATGATTCGCATATACAATTGAATGAGTGAGTTGTGTTGAGTGCTTGGTGCTTAGTGCTT
>DAOQNB010000238.1:0-7736 GCA_035335845.1 Acidobacteriota bacterium
TTGGTTTTTAACCATCACTGAGCACAGGAGATTATTCCCTTGAAACGAGCGCTCTATACTCTTGTTATTATTTGCTTGATCGCCTTATCGGGTGTGATTGCAATGCGAACCCGGTCACAGCAAACATCGGTCAACATTTCAAAAGCTGAAATGGAAAACTTTTTGAAGGGCCTCAACCCGATGTTGTTGATGCAACTCAGCGGGGCAGAAAACGGCAAAGCTGATTTGGTAAAAGACTTAAAGCGAGCGATTGCGCTTGGTCAAGAAGCAGATCGCCTGGGCATTACCGCCAAACCTGAGACTCAATCTCAGCTTGATCTCGCCCGGAAACAAATTCTGATCAATATCTATAAGGAAACCCCTGAAGGCCAAAAGGCCAAAGTCAGCAAAGAAGAGATTGATCAATATTACAAGACCAATCCAACGGCCTTTGATGACTTTCTCAACAAAAATGCCGACCTGAAAAAGCTCCCGAATGCCAGTGAGTTAAAAGGACAATTCGCGGAGCTTTCGATTTTGTCTGAACGGGCTGAAAAAGCCGGGGCGATGAAGGATCCAGGATTCAAACTTAAATGGCTGGTCACCAAAGCCAATGTGGTCGGTGAAAAAACCGTTGAGCAGATTCAAAAATCTCTTCAGGTATCAGACGCTGAGATCAACAAATATTATGACGAACACAAAACTGACACCTTTGAAGAAGTAAAGGCCAGTCATATTCTGCTGCCAACCAAGGAATTAAACCCAGGGCAACCTCAACCCGGCGAGCCAAAGCCAGCTCAAAAAGTCTATACCGCCGATGAAGCCAAACAAAAAGCGGCTGAGTTGATCCAACAAGCTCAAGGTGGGGCGGATTTTGCCAAACTGGCCGCGCAATTTTCATTGGATACGGGTTCAGCGAAAGAAGGTGGGGATCTCGGGTATTTTGGCCGGGGTCAAATGGTTAAAGCCTTTGAAGATGCCGCGTTTACCTTAAAGCCCGGCGAAATCACGCCCTCACCGGTGATTACCGAGTTTGGGGTGCACATCATTAAAGTCACTGATCATCGCACCCGACCTCTGGACAAACCATTGCAGGATCAGATCCGTGATATGCTCAAAGGAAAACAGTTGGAGGAACGACTGGATGCCATGGTCCGGGCAAGTCAGATTTCAGTGGCTGCCGACTTTGAAATTCCAGAAGCCAATCCCCAGCAGTTGCCTGGCCGCAGCGCCCCTCCAGGACATCCATAATCGGTTTGCAGCAGAAACGTGAACCAGGGCTCACCTTTTCCTCTTTTTGACCAGGGTTTTCGTTGTCAACCAGAGAGGCCACCCGACACCCGGCAGCACAGAACCTGCCGGGTGTCAGTGCCAACCCAGTTGTCCTCTCTCTCAATTCACGCAACTCCTCGCCGAATTGCCAGACGATTCTGCTGCTTCGAGGGTGTTATCCGAGATTTCCCCATGAACAATCTGCATCAACAGTGACGCCTTCATGTCTGAGCCACCGGGTGGGTCGCCAAACCCATCACCTGACGAGCGATAGCGTCAGAAGGAGTGAAGCTCAAAAAACCGGGGCGGCGAGGTGAGGTCTCGGTATCTCACTTCAACTGAGCCTCCAATGAGGGTTCAACCTGGGGAACAATTTCTTTCAAAGAAAAACCATGCCAATACAAGCTCTTGAGACACTTGAATTTCCACATCTCCGAGTCATGCTCGCCCGCGAGGCCAAATCTGAACAGGGACGCCTGCTGGCGCTGGAGCTGACACCGACCGATGAGTGGCCCACCGTCACTCGCAACCTGACTCTAACCACTGAAGCTCGCCGGTTTAGCCAGGAAGTTGGGCGACTCTCAGTCGGAGATTTACCCGATCCAACATCAATTCTGGAACAACTGCGTATTGCCGGTACCCGCCTGGAAACCGATCAATTGCAAACCGTTTTGCGCTTTATGCAGGTTGGTATTTCACTCCAGGAAATGTTTCGTCCAGTCCGGGATGAGTTCCCGACCCTCAACAGTGTTTTTCACCTGTTGCCCAACCTGAGTAAACTCTATCAAACGACCCGCCGGATTCTACTTCCGACGGGTGAAATTGACGAACGGGCCAGCTCTGAATTACGGCGCATCCGGCAGGAAATCCAACACCAGCGTGCCCGCATCCATCGCCAGCTTGAAGGAATGCTCCGCCAGGCCGAATTGGAACCGGCGTTTTCTGATCAAATCATCACTCAGCGCAACGGGAGATTTGTGCTGCCAATTCGGAGCGATCACCGGGGCCACCTCCCCGGCGTGGTTCACGCAGCCTCATCGAGCGGGGCGACTGTTTTTATTGAACCAATTGGGACAATTGAACTCAACAATGAAATGGTCCGCCTTCAGGATATGGAAGAAGCCGAGATTGCCCGGATTCTTTTTCAGATTACCGAAGCCCTGCGCACCGAACACAAAGCGATTGAACAACTGACCTGGACGCTGGCAGAAATTGACTTTCTGGCGGCCAAAGCCCGGTTTGCCGAGACCTTCAATGCGGTTGAACCCAAACTCAACACCGATGGGGTGTTTTCAGTCATTGACGCCCGACACCCCCTGCTCGAATCGCGACTCCTCACGGAAGGCGGAAAGATCGTCCCTATCAGCTTTACACTCAACAGTGCTGACCAGGTCATGATCATCAGCGGTCCGAATGCTGGCGGCAAAACCGTGGTGCTGAAAACGGCTGGAATCTGTGCGCTGATGGCCCAAAGTGGATTGCACGTTCCCGCCCGCGAAGCCAATATCTGCCTGTTCCATCAAATCCATGCGGATATTGGAGACCACCAGTCACTGGCGGCAAACCTGTCCACCTTCTCATCGCACATCACCAATATCCGCACCATCACAGAAACCGTAGCGGCCCCGGCCCTGGTGCTGATTGATGAAATTGGGACCGGCACAGACCCGGATGAAGGCGCGGCACTGGGAACGGCCATCGTTGATTTTCTCCGCTCACAGACCATCCACACGATTGTTTCAACCCACTACAACCCATTAAAAGTGTATGCCGACACCACCGATGGGGTATTTAATGCTTCGGTTGAGTTTGATTTTGAAACCCTGCAACCAACCTACCGGTTGCTGACGACCCAGGCTGGGGCCTCAAGCGGAATTGAAATCGCCCGGCGACTGGGAATCAGCCCGGCAATTCTGGATCTGGCAACGCAGAAACTGGGTTCTCGTGAACGTGACCTGTCCCACTACCTTGAAAAACTCAAATCGGAAATTGACTATCACCACGATTCAAACGTGGCACTTGAAGAAGAACGGGCAACGCTGGCTGAACGCTATGCCCGGCTTGACCACCAGTTTGCTGAACGTGAACTGGCACGCCAAAAAGTGTTTACCGAAACACTCAATGAACTTCGGGATGAATTTTTTGAGCAGGTTCGCCCCCTGTTGACCCAGATCTCAGATCAGGTTCAACGTTCCAAAGCCCAACATTCAGCCGAACGGGCAGTTGAAAAACTGGCCCGGGCCGCCAATGAAAAATTCAAACAACAAAACGCGCTCCGGCTGGTCAAACCAACGCCACCTCCGACGCTGCCTCAACTTCCTGAACCGGCCAGAACCGAAGAACCAGGCGTTGAAGAAGGCGAACTGCGGGTCGGCGACCTGGTCCGAACCGATCTTGGCCAGGAGGGCATCATTGAATCCATTCAGCAGGGCATGCTGCTGGTTCGGGTTGGATCCATGCGGTTAAAGACGGCAAGCACCCACGTCCGACGAATCAGCAAATCAAAATCGCAGGCCGGCCATAAATCAATGCTGGAGCGGGCCGCCGCCGCCGCGGCCACCAGTCACCAGCCAGCTTCAGAAGAATCCCAGGCGGAAATCAACCTGATTGGCTGCACCGCTGAAGAAGCCAGGGATCGAGCTGACAAATTCCTGGATGATGCGGCCATGCACCAGATGAGCCAGGTACGCATCATTCACGGGATGGGAATGGGAATTTTACGCCGGGAAATTGAAAACCTGCTCGAAGGACATCCCCACGTAGCACGGTTTTACAAAGCCCCAAACAACCAGGGCGGTGCCGGTGCCACAATTGTGGAACTCCGACAATAAATGTTTTGGAGTGCGGCGGCTTGACGCCGCTTTCACATCGAATCCCAAAGCAGCATCAAGCTATCGCACTCCAAAGTCTTTATGAAAAGCGGCGTCAAGCCGCCGCACTCCATATCTGCCATTTTTATCTAGAGTCTTGGCGCAAACTTCTGCTAGACTAGGTATCCTGAATTCAGCCTATACACCCCCAGTTCAAGATCTCAACTGACGCTTTCTGGAAGCGATCATCCTGCCGCTTCGCTTTCCGTGAGAGCTTTGCTGTGATTCTGTTTTCTGCGCACCCAGACTTCAAAGAGATTGTTCACCCGGAGGCTTACCCGGAATGCAAAACACCTACGTATTCGGTGATATTCACGGAAGGTATCGGCAACTACGAAGAATTGTTGAATCGCTCGATTACAATCCTCGGCGGGACCGGATCATTTTTGTCGGAGACCTGATTGATCGAGGCGAGGATGCGCCCGGGGTTGTCTCCTATGTGATTGAACTGCAGGCACAGAATCCACGGGTTGTGGCGTTGCGGGGGAATCATGAGCAAATGCTGCTCGATTTACTGGACGAGGGAGACCCACTCTGGCTCATCCCTGAAAACGGCGGCATTATGACCATGAATCAGTATGGGTGCGAAATCAACGAAGAAACATCAACCATTTCCCTCCATATTCCGCAAGAACACCTCGACTTCTTCCGCCGCATGCCCTTCTTCTATGAAGATGATAAAGCCCTGTATGTGCATGCCGGGATTGTTCCGGGGAAACACCCGTCGGAATGCGAGCCAGATGTCTTGATTTGGACCCGGGATCTCAAGTTTTTTAAACTGTATCGTGGAAAGCCCTGTTTTTTCGGCCATACACCGACCCGGTACCTTCCGCAAGATGGGGTTCGCCAACCCGGTGAAATCTATGTGTGCGGCAGCGCCATCGGGCTTGATACTGGATGCACTTTTGAAGACCCATTGAGTTGTTTTCATGTCGAATCCGGCACCGTGGTTCGCATGTACCCGGATCAGGATCTGACCAAATACCAGGTTCAGGTAAACTGCCTGGACCAGGTGTTGGAACCGAAATCCTGACAGTGACATCCCTGGCGAAACCAGTATTCAACCTGATACCACTGCTCATCAGCCACCACACGAACTTGCACGAAATTCCTCTTGTGTTCAACCAGGGTGTGGGTCCATTCTTTCAAAATCAAATTTTTTCCCGGCACTATCAGTTTCACAGGGCCAGTTTCTCGGACCAAAGACAACCTGATTCAGTTGCTCATCACATCAATCAGTGGGGCTTCAGGTCACTCAATATTGAACAATTTATTTGACTTATGATGCGTTTTTTCTCTCTTCGCTCAGGTAAGCGAGTTTCCTCTTTCGTCTTGGGATGTTTGTTTGTTGTCTGCGTTTCAAGTCTGGGTTGTCAGCCCAACCAACCCAACCAACCCGCACAACCCAATCAGCCCACGGGCACCACCTCCGCTGGGAATCCACCCGCTTCATCAACTTCGACCGGGAATCCAACCGCGCCAACCGGACCGCAATCCCTCTGGCAGCCAGTCACGGTTGAAAAAGATTGTCTTTTAGAAAATGTGACGATTTCCGCCGGATCATACTTTGTGTTTCCAGTGATCGAGACCGTTGACGGACAAAAATCAATTACTCAGATGGTCCTTGCCCGCAAACAAGATTTGAAAGTTGAAGAGATTGACAAAGAAAAGCACACCGCCGGCGATGGAACGTTTGCCATTTTTCTTCCCGTCGTTGGCCGGGCAGAACTCAAAACCGGGTTTACTGAAAATAAAGCCAGAGCTGCACTGAACCCGCAGATTGTGTCTTTATGGTATGGGTTGAATGGTGGAAATCACGAGTGGGTCTCGACACCGCTTAAACTGAAAAATCCGGCGCCGGCTGAACCACCTGGGAAGAAAAAATAAGGTGTGTATCCATGACCTCTGGAATGATCACCCCATCTGCCAGTCTTCAAGTGAGGTCAGCCAACCCACACTGGGGTCGGTGGATTCAAGTGCACCTCGTAATTGGGGTTCTCTTACTGGCGGTCGGGAGCGGAACCGGGTGTCGGACCAGAGAACCAGGCGTGGTTACAGCCGTGGCAACTTCCCGCCAATCAGCCACACTCTGGCAACCACTCGAAATTACGCAACCTGTACAGTTTGAACATTTTCAGATTCCGAAGGGGAAGTACTTTGTGCTTCCGATTATTGAAATCCAGGATGGCAACCCCAGTATCGTTGAAATGCTTCTCTCAACTCAGGCTGGCATTGCCCCTCACTCAGTTGATCGGTCAACCGGGAAAACCAGTGACGGGGCACTGGGGATTTTTATTCCAATCCTCGGGCGAGCCACACTTCGCACTCAATTTGCCAACCATCAGGCCAGGTTTTCCTTTAACCCGCAGATTGGCACCATCTGGTTTGGACTGGCTCATACCGATCAGGAATGGTGCTCAATGACTTTGAAACGACTCTCGGTTTCTGAACCGAACTGATCCTCATTGTGTTTTCTCAGAGGACTTAATCATCTCTTTGGGATTGCCCCACCCACTTCCCTCCACTGCCTGGCAGTATAACTTTTGACCTCTTCACTCAACGGACGATTCGTTTATGGCAAGCGACACCCGACAAATGTTGATCAACCTGGAACAGTTTTTGACCGAATCAGTCAAAGCGAATTACTGGCTGACTCCTAACGATATTGCCCCAAACTCAATTGCACGGCATCTCCTGGATGAACTTGCACGCAAACGGTTTATCTGGGTTGGGAATGAAACCTATGTCCCCAACAAGATTGTAGTCAATGCCCCAAATCCGACACCCGAGAAGCTGGAAGAATATGAGGTATTGTTTAATTCGGTGGTGTTTATGAAGTATCTCTATGATTATATCACCGGATCAGGCTTTAAACTCTTTGCGCCCATCACCGTCGAGATCAAGGGGTATGTCACTGAAGATCGTCAGAAAACCTGTTCGCTGGTTTTTGAATGGCCAACACCTGAAGATACCAATGATGATGTCACCGTGAAGGTTGATGAGTCAGAAGGGCGCATCCTGGAAGTAACCGGACGCCAGCCTCAAATCCCGAGGCTGGCGCGATTGTCGGCCATGAGTGGCCATGTGTATCGTACCCCCTATGTCATCACCCGGAAATCAACTTATTTAGGGCGGTTACGCAACGTCCTGGATAAACAAACCGGGGAAATCCTCAGACGCAATGATTTTGTGTTTTCACGGCTGGACGATGACAATTCACCCAACAGCAGCGTGTCACGCCAGCATGCCACCATTGTGTTTGAAGATGGCGAGTTTCTCCTCTATGACACCGGGAGTGCCAATGGGACGTCAGTCGAACGTGCGGGCGAAGCCATCGAGGTCCCACGCAATAACCCGAACGGGATATTGCTGATGGATGGTGATATCATCCGACTAGGAACGGCTCTGGTTCGAGTGGATCTGGATCCAGATGTCTCAGATACCAGTATCAGCGCCACCACTGGGTCACTCGACCTTGTGACGCCAGTTGAAGACTCAAGCGAAAGCCTCACGACGGTTCGAGTCTCCCGACAGGAAATCGAAGCCGAAATGCGGAAAATTTTGGAATCAGAGTAAGCACAAAAAAGAATGAAGAATGAAGAATGAAGAATGAAG
>DAOQNB010000239.1:0-7729 GCA_035335845.1 Acidobacteriota bacterium
GGGCTGAAGACATCGGGGTGAGATTGCACATTGACCCGTTTTCTTCAGCCCAACTTTCTTCAGCCCCGAGCTTGCGAGTCTTCAGCCCCAAGCCCATTTTCTTCAACCCTGTTTTTTAGTCTACACCGGCGTATGAGTGCAGGCCCGGAAGAACAAAACTCACGCCAAGATAGGTAAAGATCACAAATAAAAAGCCGATAACCGCAAAGTACGCCGAGCTTTTACCTTTCCATCCGTGAACAATCCGGGCGTGCAGGTATCCGGCATAGGCCAGCCAGGTAATCAGTGCCCAGGTCTCTTTCGGGTCCCAGCTCCAGTATGTGCCCCACGATTCATTGGCCCAGACGGCGCCGGTAATCAACATCATGGCGAGCATTGGGAAGCAAACCGAAACCGTTTTATAAGTCAAATCATCAAGGGCTTCGGTTGAAGGCAAAGATGCCATCAGTGTTTGCCCTTTCCAGACAAATAAAACGATAAATCCGGTGCAGGCAATGAGGGTCAAGATAGCAGCCATTTCAATCGGATTGGAGGCAAATGCAACCGATAATGTCGCCGACTGAGTATTGAGGAAGTCCTGGGCAAAGCCAACCAGTTGTAACGGCGCAAACTGGGTCGGATCCTGGTCTGAATTTTTCACCAGCCAGGCGCCAAATGCCTGGAACTGGCTTTGATTGATATGACTCATCACGCTGCCAGTAATGGCTTTCATCTGGGTATAGAGTGCTCCAAATGTCAGTACCTGAATCACCAGGGCCGCCATCATCAGGCGGTTTCCCCAGATTTGCATTTGCTCTTTGGCCTGGAGTACAAACAGCGCGAGACAAATCGCGGCAGCCAGATAGACCAGCGTTCCCAGTTGCATCAGGTG
Organism: Acidobacteriota bacterium; assembly: GCA_035335845.1. Lineage (GTDB taxonomy): Bacteria > Acidobacteriota > Blastocatellia > Chloracidobacteriales > Chloracidobacteriaceae > JACQXX01. The sequence continues at coordinate 872 of DAOQNB010000239.1, forward strand.
CCCCACACCCGGCAACTCAGCCCGCAGATTCCCACCGCCGGCAAGGTTTAATCCGCTTCCCATCGCCCGAACCCCGAGACCATAGGACCCGGTCGTCAATACTTTAAAATCGCCAATAATGATATAGGTCAGGATGCCGAGTACTGCCACCCAAAACCCCATGCTTTCGATTTTGACTTTTTCTTTGAGCAGATGCAGGACGGCAACGCCAAAACTCACCAGGCAGACTCCATAGCTGATGGCTGCCAGACTGACGTGGATTGGACGCCAGTAGCTGCGCAAAATCGGCTGAAGCGTTGAAATTTCATTGCCCAGAAACACGCACAAAATCATGACCAGCGCTGAAATCGGCATGGTCACAAAGCCGATGAAGTCATACTTTTTCCGGCTGGCAATCACCAGACTTGAGAAGACCGCGATACTTGTAAACGCGATACCAACGTCATAGAGCCCGGTCAATGGATAGGTATGCGAGACTTTATCGGTCCACGGCATGGAAGCCCAAATCGGACCAATCGCCGGCTGTTGTTTGAAATGGTCAACAATTTCAATCCAGCGAATTCCCCATCCGGCAAAATTGAGTACAAACCCAAAGGCCATGGTCCAGAGGCCAATGCGCTGCAAAAGTTGTTTATCTCCCAGACCAAGCAGGTAACTCACAAACACCACGCTGGCGCTCAGGTAGGCAATCAAGGCCACCACCGTCAGATTGCCTTCTTTCAAAATGTTGGGAGCGATGTTATTCCAGCGCAACATCACAAGCCCGAGGGCCAGGATCAGCGGTATGATGTAGGTAAAACTTTTGCTCGAAGTCAGGCCGGCGTGTGGCTTTACGCTGGCAGCCGAAAATGGGACTTCAAGATTGACAGGGTTGGTTGACATAACAAAAACCTCTTGCAGAGTGATCTTATGGCGGAAAGAGCCGAATCAGGTTGGAGAACAAAATTGATTTGGGTGTTCTTGGGGTGAAGCCTCACGAGTATAGGCGAACCAGACGGACAACGGCAAGGATTCCACGACGTTCGATTGCACCTCAGCGCCCATTGGTGGCGAATGAATCCGGTCTTTTTGAATGCCTGAGCTGGATTTTTGTTGGATTACAACTTCTGTGAAAAAGACGGGAAACCTTTCAACCTGAATCAAATTCTTCGGGTTCTCTGAATTTTGGCAGGTGCAAAAGGTGGTCAGGCCGTTCAAATCAGTGTTACTCTCCGCCTTCAATTCCAGGATCAATTGATCTTCACGCAGTCGGAACTCACTCCATAAGTCTTGCTCTTCATATGACGCCAACTGAGTTTGTTGCTTCAATTCAAGGTGGGAAAATCGAACCAGTCTATCTGGTGATGGGACCGGAAACCTATCTGCAGTCAGAATGTTTACGTCTGTTGACCCGACAGCTCATTCCTGATCCAGAGGCACAGCAATTTGGCTATTCTGAGCATTCGGTTGCTGAACGGTCACTTGGAACGGTGCTGGGGATTGCCGGGCAGTTACCAATGATGTCATCAGCCCAGGTGGTGGTGGCTCGTGAATTTGACAAAGTGTCAGATGCTGAAATTGAAGCGCTCAAAAACTATTTACGCCGGCCAAATCCTTCGACGGTTCTGGTGTTTCAAACCACGGATCTCGATAAGCGCCGCACGCTGTCTACCATTCTGCTCAAAGGTTGTGCCGTGGTGGAATGTAGCCGGATTGGTGATCAGGAAGCCATTGCCTGGGCGCAGGCTTTTGCCCGCAAGCAGGGCTATCAGTTTTCCCCGCCTGCGGTCGGGCAATTGATTGGAATGACTGGAACCAGCCTGAATATTTTGTCCAAAGAGATTGAGAAATTGATGCTCTATGTCGGCAAAGGTGGGACGATTACCCCGATTGATATTGAGGCGGTGGTGGTTCGATCACGCGAGTTTTCAAGTTTTGATTTGACAGATGCCGTGCTGGCGGGAGATACCAAAAAGGCACTCAAATTGTTGCACCGGCTGCTTGGACAAAACGAAGAACCTGTCGCCCTGGTCGGTGTACTGGCGTGGCTCTACCGTCAGATGCTGATGGCTCACGATATGATGCAGAATAATGTCCCGCGTGAGGAGATTGTGCGGGATTTGCGAATGCCGCCAAGCCGGGTTACCCCGTTTTTGACCGCCGTTCGTCGGAAATCCGAATCAGACATTCGACGTGGCATCATCCGACTGGCCGAAGTGGATGTGGCGTTGAAAAGTTCACGCGCCACCCCGCGTTTACAGCTTGAGGTGTTGCTGTGTGATTTATTGGCGTAGTCCTGACGGATCCAGTGGAAAACGGCTTCTGGAGGTTAAGTTGGAGGGGAAGGTATCTGGTGCCCGGGCTTGAGTTGCCAACCCTTCCACAGGTGGGAAGGGTAGACGAGGGTGGAAACAGTGGGTGTTTCCATCACCTGTAACTCAAAAACACGCTCGCCAAACGCCAGGTGGTTTGGCGCCCACTGCTTAGCTGGCTGATAATTTATTGACGTGCAATGTCAACCGTGATTTATAGCGCGCCGCAGCGTTCTGGTGAATCACACCTTTTTGAACTGCCTTGTCAATCGCAGAGATGGTTGGTGGCAATTGAGCGATAGCTTCATCTTTGGTTTTAACGCTCAACAGGCTGCGCAGCTTTTTAATGAACGTGCGAACCCGGGCGCGGTTTTTGCGGTTGACTTCGTTGCGACGTTTGTTTTGACGATCACGTTTAATTGCAGACTCGTGATTTGGCATGAACGACTCCCTGTAAGATCAGTCTTCCTTGAGACAAAAGTTAATGGTGTGTGATTGGGATAAAGCGAATGACGCAAACCGCGTAATTTACGGATGAAGGCGGCGGCTGTCAAGATATTCGGCGAGGATTTTTCAGCGCGGTTTGGAATTGAGGGGAGGAAGTGCCGGTCCGTAGGGATGATTTGCACCATTCTGGATTCCTGAATAGAGTACCACCGGTCTTATGATCGGCTCATTCCCTTCTGGTCAGATTTTCAATTTTTTCAATTTTAGTCAGGTAGAGGTGTTTCCATGGGTGAATGGATCAAAGTCGCCGAACGGCGTCAGGTTCGTCAGGGAAGCTTTTTTGTCGTTGAAGTCAAAGAGAAAAAAATCATTCTATACAATATTGCGGGCGAATATTTTGCTTCAGCCCGAGGTTGCCCACATATGGGCGCTCCGCTCGACGAAGGCGCCTGTGCCGGAACCGAGGTCATTTGTGTCTGGCATCACTGGTCCTTTGATCTGCGGACCGGAAAATGTACCAGTAACGCGCTGTCACCAGCCGACCTCAGGCTGTACCCGGTCAAATTAGAAGGAGGGGCCTTGTGGCTTGAATATTCAGACGACCCCCCTGCCTCTGATACTCTTCCACCTGGATAATGCAAATGGCTACGGGAAGAACGATCAGCGGGCAGGCGATGGTTGATCTGAACTTGATGGTTGGAGGTCAGAAGGCAGATTCGTCAATGACGCCTTGACTCCGGGTGGAAGTTGAGCGGAGAACTCGATGAGATTGTTTCTCAGCACATGACATTCATCTGGGACCACGGCAAAAAATGCCACCCGGTCATCTCCGCAAATAATATTGTTGGGAATCTGCCACTCTCCGACTTTGATCCATTGGGAGGGAATTTTCCCAACAAACCATTTTTCATAAAGAACTGCAATTCGGACCTGTCGGGTTTGTGCAATGTGTTGCAGATTTGAAGGGGTATAGGTGCGATCAAGCCGAAGTCGAGCTGTCTCCATGCTGGCTAACCCTGCCAGATCAAGTATTTGCAGATTACCCAGATAATTGATTGCCCCAATGTCATTGGCAGCTACGGATTGGCCTGAATAATACCGGGCTAAAAAGCGTCCCATCTGGTATTGCTGTTGATACACATTGGTCATCGCCTGTGGGATGGCCTGCAATTTTTGGGTTCCTTCAGATCCAATGCTCCATCCTGGTCCAACCAGGAGCAGTCCTGGAATTACGAATTGGAGCGATGATCGCACCGTAAACTGGTGTCCCTGAATCTTCTGCATCCAGTTACTCCCCAGGAGTCCAATTGCCAAAAAGGACGTGATGACCAGATAGGTTTCATATCGGAAAAAAAACAGTCCGACGAGACCAAACTGCAGGTGCAGGGCCGCAGCTATCAGAAACAGACTGGAAAACCAAAAAATCAAGGGGTTGGCGTGCCGGTTTGGCCATTGAAGGGTCAGTAATCCTCCAACTGCGAGCAGGCAACTCGAAAAATAAGGAGCACTCCAGGCGCGTTCCAACCCGATGGTTAGGAAACCCCAGATTGACCCTGGTCTGAGACTGGCATTGGTTGCTTTTAAAATCACGGAATTGGGGAATGGAAGCCAGCCAAGGGAGAGCGAGATCCCGGCATAAATGACAATCGGCAGGAGTGCCAGCCCTCCGAGTTGAATGACTGTTTTCCACTGTTTGTTTCGTGTGAACACCAGAAGCCCAGGTAAAATCAGGGCACAGCTTTCAAATCGAACCAGGATCGCGAGGGGGGCCAACCATAGCAACCGGCTCGTCGGTCGAGGCTGGGTTGACGTGGCGTGGGCGGCAAGCTCAAACAACAATCCAATCGTAACCAGTGCCTGGAGTAAATGCTCCATCCCTGAAAAAATGATGGCGACCATTGGCGACCATACCACGGTGCCTATCAAGAGAAAAAACAGCCCCCACTGGTTTGTGAAAGAGCGGTAATAAATCGAAGCGATGAGAACCAGCAGGCCAGTTGCTATGAAAAGATTAAAAACCAGGGGGAGTGATTGACCCACACCAAAGATGCGATAGCCAAGGGCGAGGAGCACAGTCCAGAGGAGTGAAGAGGAGCTAGAGGAAAAAGCGTAGGGTGTCACTCCGAAGACAAAGGATTGAGAAAAATGCCTGGCCATTGCCATGTGAATATAGGCATCATCCAGGATATAAATGGGCCCTATGGCCGATGTCTGCCTGGTAAAGCTGACCCAGATCCCACCCACGATTGCCCATAAAATTGCCACGGCTACCCACACTGGCCAGTGTTGAGTGACGCTCTGTTTCAACCACAGAAGAAGATGAGACCGCACTTTCATGAAAATGTTTCGCTAAGGTGGTCAAGTGAACCACTCTGGAATTTCAGATAAAGAAACCACGAAATACACAAAGTACACGAAGAGTAAATTCAAATAATTCAATGGTTTCTGGGATATGTAGCTCTTCAAAAAAGGTTGAGAGTCTTGTCTTTAGACGAGAGGTTTTATCCCTCGTCCAACTCGTTCCGTCTCACGCCTGAAGGCGTTATTCTGAACCGGAATTATTGTCCGAAATGCCATATGCCAGAGGGCGTTTGCTCATTCATCCAACTGAACCTTGGTTGACGGCTTCAGGGCGTGAGATCAGAATTTATTTCTTTTTCTTAATTATAAAAACTCCGTTACTTTCGTCCTGGCCGATGTTTCCAGCCATATCCGTTGCCACAACTCGAATCATCCCCTTTTTGGTCGTCAGTGATTTTGGAATTTCAAAAATAAATGAATTCGCCGTGCCTGAAGCCTCACCGAGTTTGGTTGGGAAGGTTTGCCCGCCGTCCGTTGAAAGGAAAATTTCATGACTTCGAATATCGCTTGCGTCGGATGAAAGCCAGGTAATGGTGGTGCTGCTCTTGGATTTTAGTTTCTCCTCACCGTTGGGATAAATCACTCGTACTGATGGTGGTTCGGTATCAACTCCGGCAATCAAGGAAAAATCAGCCGGGCTGGAGGCGGTTCCGAAATTGAACCCGGCATCAATGGCCCGAACCGCAATCCGGGCCTGAGTGGTTGGCTCAAGATACTCAGCCGGTGTCCACTGAAACGAGAGCGTGGTGGCAGGAAGCCCGGTGACAATTGTCTCATTAAACGTGGCACCGCTATCGAGCGAAAGCAGAATATCGTGGCTGACCACCCCGATATTGTCGGTGGATGTCCAGCGGATTTCAAAAGTATCGGTCAACAGGATTTCTTCGCCACCAACCGGAGACTGGAGTGAAATGGTTGGCGCCACGGTATCGGTTACGGGTTGAGCCCGAAAATTCTCAACCAACAGAGCCGCATTGTACGAGCCCCACCCGGTTACCCGATCATACCCGGCCTGACAGGTAAATCCTTGAACCGCACCAAAGCTATTATTACCAGTCAAGGTATCAAAAAAGACCTGTGCGCCAGCACCCGTCGCCTGGGCATTTCCCAACCGATAGATTTCAGGATTGATATTGCCAAGGCCGTTGGTCTTCCTGGCTTCGTTGAGAATGGCGCACAACCCGGCCCAGCAAGGGGTTGAAACACTGGTTCCTCCCACACCGGCCAGTGCTCCACGAATGATATAGGCATAAGCCGGGCTCCCAGCGAGCAATGCGACGTCTGGAACGGTGCGAACCGTCGTGTCAGGCACGCCAACGCCAGTTTGGAAGGCCGGTTTGGGGAAAAAGATACTGTCACCGCCACCGCTGCCCGTCCATCCAGTTTCACCACCGTTCCGGGTTGCATTTCCATTGGTATCAAACTGGGGATCCACATTGGTGCCTCCGACTCCGGTGGCTTGCGGTGGAGAGGCCAGGACATTGACTGACGGCGCGGTGGTTCCATCAATCCGCAGACAATCAGCCACGCCATTATCGCCAGATGAGACCAGAATTGACTGACCTTGTGTCGCGGCCTGGGCAAAAAGCATTTCAATAAATTCAGCGACTTCAAGGCCGTTAAATCGCTCGCAGCCGCCAAAACTGACACTGATGACTTTGGCTTCCGGCATATTGTTGGTAATGGCCTGGATTGAGAAATCAATATCCGGGGCAATCACGCTTTTGACGGTGGCATCTGGGGCGGTGGCACCGGCCCA
>DAOQNB010000240.1:0-7707 GCA_035335845.1 Acidobacteriota bacterium
GGTTCCGGGTTCCGGGTTCCGGGTTCCGGGTTCCGGGTTCCGGGTCTTCGAATTTATGTCCTTTATGTCCCTTCCGTCCTTTTGGTCCTTTTCTACTTTGCCGGAAGCGTGGAAGCGTTCTAGCCTGGTTCTGCTGTCAGTTGGACATCGCTTGAACCGGTTGGAACGCTATCACCCGTGCTTGCCTGGGACTGCTCTTTGTATTGAAGCTCATACAGGCGGCGATAAAGACCATGCTGGGCCAGTAATTCCTGGTGGGTTCCCATTTCCCGGATCTCACCTTTGTGCAACACAATGATCTGATTGGCTTTCTGAATGGTTGACAACCGATGAGCTACCAGAATTGAAGTCCGGTCAACCAGCAGCCGTTCGATCGCTTGCTGGATCAATTGTTCGGTGTGGGTATCAATGCTGGAAGTGGCTTCGTCCAGGATCAGAATTCGAGGATCGAACGCCAGTGCCCGGGCAAAGCTCAAAAGCTGTTTTTGTCCGACCGAGAGTGTCGCACCGCGTTCTTTGACTTCAGCCTGATAGCCTCCGGGAAGTTTGTGGATAAACTCGTCTGCATGAACTTCGCGGGCGGCAAATCGAATCCGATCATCATCAATGCTGGTATTGCCCAGCCGGATATTGTCCGCAATCGTACCCGCAAACAAAAATACATCCTGGAGCACAATCCCAAAGGACTGGCGAAGCTGATGCAGGTCGAGTTCCTTGATATCAACCCCATCGAGCAAGATCTGGCCCCGTTGAATATCATAAAACCGCATCAACAGGCTGGTGATGGTCGTTTTACCAGATCCAGTGGCCCCGACCAGGGCAATTGACTGCCCGGCTGGGGCTTTAAACGAGACGTCTTTTAAGACCCAGTCTTCGCCTTTATAGGCAAACCAGACATTGCGAAATTCAATTTCCCCACGAAGATTGGGAACTGCTTTTGGTGTGTCTGGGGAAGTAATCTCAACCGGTGTATCAAGTACCTTGAACACCCGTTCTGAGGCCGCCATGGCGGCTTGCAGAATATTGTATTTTTCACTGATGTCCTGGATTGGTTCATAAAACCGCTGCATGGCTTGAATGAAAAAAATCAGCGAACCCAGCGTGAGCGCCCCCTGGATTACCTGTCCGCCACCATACCACACAACCAGCGCCACGCCGACTGAGCTAATCAAACCCACCGCTGGATAAAACACCGCATAGTAAAAAACCGAATTCACATTGGCGATGCGATGCAGGTCATTGATTTCGTCAAAGTCAGCCATTGCCCGTGCTTCGCGATTAAAAAGCTGAACGACGGGCATGCCCGTGATATGTTCTTGCAAAAAGGCGTTGATACGGGCCATGCGGGTCCGAACTTCGCGATAGGTTGCGGTGGCGTTGATACGAAACCAGGCGGTGACCCCAACCAGCAACGGAATGATGATCATACTCACCATGGCCAGTTTCCAGTTGATCATCAACAGAAAAACCAGAATTCCAATCAGGGTGAAAACATCGCTAAAGAGTGTGACAAACCCGGCGGTGAAGAGTTCGTTGAGCGCATCCACATCCGAGGTCAGGCGCGAAATCATCCGACCAATCGGATGGCGGTCATAGTAGCTGAGAGCCAGATGCTGGAATTTGGCAAAAATCTCCTTGCGCATGTCATACATGATGAACTGACCCATTGAGTTCAGGATCACGGACTGGACATAGGTCAGGGAGAAAACAATCGAAATCAGGATCACATACCAGATTCCGATCACCAGCACCCCATTGGCTGGGGTGAAATGAAGGCCTAATCCATCAACCCCGTTTTTAAACAGCCGGGAAAAAAAGGAGAGATTCTGATCTGAGGGAGGTTTGAGATAGAGATCAACCGCCACCATCGTCAGGTTGAGCGCCACCAGTTCAAAGATGGACGTCAGGGTGATTAACGGAATGGCGATTGAAATTCGAACCCGATACGGTTTGAGATACCTTAAAAGCCGCCAGAACAGGCGGCCATCATATGACTTTTCAACAGCTTCTTCTTCGTGATGGCTTGCCACGCACACAACCTCGATTCAAGAACAAAATAGAAGGGCGATTATGCGCTTTCTCGGTTGTGCATTGCCACCAGTCCTGGCAAGTAGCGTTGTAGAGGGCTTGGGCTTGAGGCTGAAGAAGATGGGCTGAAGAAATGGGGTCAAACATCGGTCCTGGTGCTTTAGCCGAATCGTATTCCAATCCATAAAATTTCAGATAAGGAAACCACGGAATACACGGAACACACAGAAAACAAATCCACATTCTTCAATGGTTTCTGAGACGTCCCAAAACAAATACTCAGGAAATATTTGTCTGAAAGCCTGCAGTTAAAGCTTTTTACCTTCCGGGGTGTGCAGTCCAAGCCAGTAGAGGAACCCGCCAACCACCATGCCCAGCGGCATCAACACCAGTGCGACTGAAAGCGATTGGGTTGCAGGGTTGAGGTGAAAGATCTGAGCCACCAGGGTGACAATCGCCGGGAATGCCTGTCCCTGAGCCGCCAGGTGTTGAATCCAGGTTGAAATCGCGCCGACCAGTGAGAGGGAAATCCCATCACCCAAAACGTGAATAATCACAACCACCAGGCCAAGTGCCGTTGTTCGCAGGGTCGGGGGCACCAGGTTGACCAGGGCCGTGTTGATCGGGCCATTGCCAAGGAAAAGAATCGTAATTGCAATGAAGATTGAGGTTTGGTACACCATCTTATCTGGTGACATCACCGCCACCACCGTTGGAATGGCTGAGAGCGCGGCGCTGATGGCACAAATCCAGAGGTAGGCGCCACGTACCCGTTTTTGGAGCCGATCACCGACAATTCCACCAATAATGGTTCCAATCGCACCACCAAACACAGCGCATACGCCGAGTACATTATTGGCTTCCTGGGCGGTGATGCCTTTGTCATTGGTCATCCATTTCGGCGCCCAGTACACCAGCGCCCCAACTGAAAAGGTGACGGCGGCATAACCCAGACAGGCCAGCATATATCCGCGATTGGTGAGCAGCGGGAAGTAGTCTTTTTGGAAAACATTCCACAATAACCGAAGCGGCGAAGGGAGATATTGAACAAAACCGGGAACTGGGGAATCAGCCGGGAACTGGGAGTCGGATGACTGGTCACCCGAGGGCCGTGGTTCATCAACTTGATTTTTATCCATCGCACCCCGAACTGGTTCGCGGATAAAGAACATAATCAATGCCGCGACCAGCCCAGGGAGCCCAACCAGAAACAGGGTATGTCGCCAGCCAAGTTGCGAAGGTTTTCCAAAAAAGCCGCCCACCAGATAGCCAACCGCGGTTCCAATCGGGATGGCTGCCATGAAAATGCTCATGGCCAGTCCACGGCGTTCTTTCGTAAAAAAATCAGATAAGAGTCCTGGGGCAATCGTGGCGTAGTTGGCTTCACCAATTCCGACGGCTGAGCGTGAAACCAGGAGTTGCATAAAACTGCGCGAAATTCCCGCGGCGGCAGTGGCCAGACTCCAGATTGAAATTCCAATGGCAATGAGTTTCCCTCGATGATACCGGTCTCCAAAATAGCCGAACAATGGGGCACAAACCGTGTAGATCCAGGTAAATGCGCTGCCAATCAACCCAAATTGTTGATCAGTGAAATGGGTGTCTTCTTGAATATAGGGAATGAGCGCAGCAAAGATAAATCGGTCGGTATAGTTGAGCAGGTTGAGAACGGTCAGCGAAATGAGGACGAAGGTGGCATACCGGACGGTCACTGAACCCTGATCTGAGTCAGACGCCGTGGGTGCGACAATTGGCTGAGGCATGGAAAGTCCTTTTCGAGGAGCGAAATAGCGAACCTGAAGCGAGTAGCAAGTCGTGAGTAAGAAGGGACACCGACTGCCTCTGTGAAGGCATACAGAGGAAATAGCTGGGCACAGGGTTTTCAAAACGACTCGCAACTCGCTTTTCTTCAATGAGTTGGAATGTCCCGTTTGGTGCTGGAGGCGGATTCAAGCGCAGCTTTCAAATCTGGAAGCGCGCGATTTTGGGGGTCAACTTTGGCCAGTTCATCAATCGTGACTTTGGCTTCAGCCATTTTGTTGGTCCGAATTTGAGCTGAAGCCAGATTAAAGAGGGTTGGAATGTGTTTGGGGTCGAGCTTGAGTGATTCCTGATAGAAGGAGATGGCTTTATCAAACTGCTGACGCTGGAAATAGGTATTTCCGAGGTCAGTCCGGACATTGACATCCTTGTCATTGAGTTTGAGGGCCGCTTCATAATGCTTTTGAGCAATGTCGTATTTTTGCTCGTCAAAGGAAACATTTCCAAGTGTCACCAGCGCTTCCATATCATTGGGTTTGGTTTTGAGTGCATCTTCAAAACAGGCGCGGGCTTCAGACAGTTTCTTGCCCACGAAATACAGATATTTGCCCACATTCATCTGGGCTTCATAGTTACCACGATTCTTTTGGGCATAATCGAGGGCCTGGGCAATCTCTTCAGGGGTGGCTTGCTCGGTGGTGACGTTCGAATGAACGTCATCATTGGGGGGCTGCCCGGTTGGTGTGGCTGAGGTCGCTGATTGAGCCGGGTTGGCCTGTGCCTGACGGAGCTTATCTTCGGCTTCTTTGACAAAACCCCGGTTCATGGCGTTTGTCCAATAAAATCCAAAGAAAAAGCCGATGAGCAGGCCGACCGTGATACCGATTGAAAGACTTTTTTTATCCATAACAAATGCAACGTAAAGAAAGAAAATGAGATAAGGGACCCGAAAGAAAATAAAATCCCAATGAAATCGGGGTCAGGGTTCAGGGTTTTAGACGATGAAGTGACGTAATCCCACTCAAGATGAGGACTGGGGAACCGGCAGTACGGCTCAAGCTGGAGTATCTTGCTCTAAACCCTGAACCCTGAACCCTGGTGGACGGCTTCAGGTGTTGAACGGCCAGAAGTGAATATAGTAGTACAGTATCGGGGCGTTAAAGAGCAAACTATCCAGGCGGTCGAGCAACCCCCCGTGACCAGGAATAATGGCCGCGGCATCTTTGGTGCCTGAGCCACGTTTGAGTAATGATTCATAGAGGTCGCCAAGCTGTCCGACCAGATTCATCACAATGGCCAGCACAATGGCGTGGATGAGTGGAAGTTGGGGGAAAAACCAGAATCGAGCCAGCAGGGCAAAGGCAATACTTCCAACAATCCCGCCGCACGAGCCTTCAATGGTTTTTCCCGGGCTGATGGTGGGGGCTAACTTGTGACGGCCAAGGGCTCGACCGGTAAAATAGGCAAACGTATCGCCCGCCATAATCACCATAAAAAACAATGATAAGAGCTGGCTCCCAAGGTGTGGTGACGCCAGGAGTTTCAGACGGATCAAAAAACTGGCCAGAAATCCGACATACATCACCCCAAACAGGGTTGTGGCGTGCGAAACCAGCACTTTTTGAAAATCCTCAGTGGTTTTCGATGTCAAAATTGACCAGATCATCATGAGCATGAGCGATGCGCCGATTGTGATCAAGAACCAGTCTGAGCCGGGTTGATTGAGGAAAAAGAGCCCTTCAATCACGAGCATCATTGCAAACCCTGCTGCCCTCACCGGGTGAAATCCAATCTTCTCAACCAGAAGGAAAAACTCATGCAGCCCGAGCAGGGTGGTGACCAGTACCAGGCCACAGAAAAAGTAAGGTGAGCCAAGCCAGATGCTCACAAAGAGCAGCGGGAGTGCGATCAAACCGGCGAGAACACGTTGTTGGAGATTGGTCATGATGTAAGGAACCGTGGCCTTTGATTGATCAGGTCAGACCCGTGCTGGTTTTTTTTGGTTTGTAGCTTCAATGCCACCAAACCGGCGATCTCGATTTTGGAAGGCCAGAATGGATTCAAACAGGTTTGGACGGCGAAAATCAGGCCACAGGGTATCGGTGATGACTATCTCGGTGTAGGCCAGTTGCCAGAGTAAAAAATTGCTCAGCCGCATCTCCCCACTGGTCCGAATCAATAAGTCTGGATCCGAGCCGATATACAAATGACGGGCGATGTCGTCTTCGGTGATACTTTGTGGCGAGCGCCCAGTCAACTGGCATTCAGTGGCGAGTGCCCGGAAGGCATCCGTGAGTTCGGCCCGACCACTATAATTAAAGGCAATGTTGAGCACGAGCCCGGTTTTGTGGTGTAACTTCTGTTCCGCCTTTTGAATATCGCGTAGCAAGCTGGACTCAATTTCATGCAGCCGGCCAATAAAGCGTAGCTGGACGTTGTTGCGATCAAGCAGGTCAATTTCTTTGTGCAGGCATTCGCGCAGCAGTTTCCAGAGCATGTCAATCTCAAACCGTGGGCGACGCCAGTTTTCCGTTGAAAAGGTATAGAGCGTGAGGGTTGTAATTCCAAGTCGGGCACAGGTTTCAACAATTTCACGCACTGATTCGATCCCTGCCGGATGACCCATGACCCGAGGTTTTCCCTGGCGTTTGGCCCAGCGTCCATTGCCATCCATGATGATGGCAATGTGCGAGGGCATTCGCTGCGGATCAAGCTGGGAGAGCAACGCTTCATCGCGCGATCCAGGTTCAATAAGTCCCTCAAAATTAAACATGACAATTCTCGATCCCAAAGCACGATGATCCGGTGAGCCCGGATGGCTGTGCCTCAAGGTTTGGATGATTGGTTTGATAGGTCCAGCAAGCGAGGCAGGAAAACTCGAAGTGTACTAAAGTGGCCGATACTAGTAGTCCACCCGAATCAGAGTCAACCCTTTTGCTGGGGCGGTTGTGATTTGGGGCGAACTTCGGCCCGCCAGTACGTCGGAAACAACTGAGACCGGGTAGCGATTGGTTCCAACATCCATCAACAGGCCAACCATACGCCGGACCATATACTTTAAAAACCCATTCCCCGAAAATTCCAGACTGATCACCTCGTCTGAGAGCGGGCGCCAGGCAATATCAGAAATGGTGCGGGTATGGGTATGCACCTCACAGTCGGCCACCGTAAATGGAGTAAAGTCAAATGTGCCAACCAGTGATTGGGCCGCCATATGCATCGCTTCCCAGTTGATTGAAGTCGGAACGGCCACGACGTACCGGTGCCAGAATGGGCTGATGATTCTTCCTTTCCAGAACCGGTAGGCATACACTTTTTGGCGGGCGGAGAGCCGGGCATGAAAATCAGCCGCACACCTGGAAACAGATCGAACCCGGATGTCAGGGGGTAACCGGCTATTGAGTGCCGCCTGCCATCGCTCGGGGGGCAGTTCCTTGAGTACCGTACAGTGAATGACCTGTCCCAGCGCGTGAACCCCGGCATCGGTGCGACCAGCCGCATGGAGTGTGACGGAGTGGCCCTCGATCTTTTCGAAAGCTTCGGTTAATGTCCCCTGGATTGAAGGGCGACCCGGCTGAATTTGCCAGCCATTAAAGTGTGTACCGTCATATTCAATCAGAGATTTCAGGTGATGCATTGATAGATAAGGAAAAAAGCCAGCTCAACGAGTGATCCCGTAATGTGGTGACACTGATTTACAGTGCACGGGCCAGTCTTGAGAAAAGATCTGAAGACAGATTGATTTTGAGCGTCCTTTCGCTTTTTTCCTGGTCCTCCTTTTGCCATTATGAATAGGTTTTTGGTAAGGTAGGGGGAATCCTCCCTGATTTACCAGAAAAAATGCGAGAAAGCCCCGTCCTCAACTGCGAAGCGGTCGGTCGGGGGTGAATTGCAGCCGCTGAAAAAACCAGCCTGAAC
>DAOQNB010000241.1:0-3189 GCA_035335845.1 Acidobacteriota bacterium
GGGTTCAGGGTTCAGGGTTCAGGGTTCAGGGTTCAGGGTTCAGGGTTCAGGGTTGAAAAACCAGGGTTCAGGGTTCAGGGTTTTCGATTTTATGTCCTTTTGGTCCTTTTGGTCCTTTTCATCACTGATCCTGTGCTGATAACCGGGAATCAGAGCTTTTCACCACCAGCGGCAGTGTGACCCAAAAGGGAGTCCCCGGTTTGGCGGCAATCCGATAGACGGTCTGAGGTAAGGGGTCTCCCTGATCCAGATGCCGTGAGGCATCGGCGCCCACCTGTTTTTCGATTTTCGAATAGCTTTGCCCGGCCCCATTTTCCAGGTCCAGCTTTTCAGTCGAAACCTTCCATTTCTCCCAGCCAGCCAGTTGGTCAGTCGTTAATTTGAGCGTCCGACGCGGAATCTCAATTTCCGTCAGCGGCTGCGGCGTGACAAGCAAAATCAGCACATCCCCGGCCAGCACTTTTCCGGTGCCGGTTTCCTTGAGCCGGATGGTGTAAAACGAATTCCGGTCGGTTTGCGCCGGAATCTCAATCACGCTTCCAGGTTCGACCCGATTGTTGCCCTGGCGGGTTTGGGTGTTTGGGAAAATCAAATAGGGATCTCCCAAACTGCCATCGGTGTATTGTTCGCGGTCAATAATGTAGAGATATCCGCGCTGACCAGCTTCGATGCTGAGTCGGAGGCGGTCACCTTCCTTGAGCTGAGTGTCAGTCGAAACCCGCTCTCCGGTCAGGCTCTGCGGCGGGGTGTCCAGGCCGCTGGTATCATCTGATTGATCCAGAAACCGAACCGTCGGGTCGTCAGTCGCAATCATTGGGCGCAATCGCCAGAGCGTGACGCCGAGTTCAAGCGCTGTTGCTGCTGGCTTTTCAGCCAGCGAAGGCGAAACAACCCGGTATCGGCGGTTCATCCGGCGCGCTTTCTTGGGCTTTGGTCGGTTCGTCATCAATTTCAAGCCCGTATCTTCGACAATTCGCACATCGGGGGATTGAGCCAGAACGGCGTTGCCATCCAATAAACACATTGTAATCAGCATGATAGAAAAGAAAACCTGAAACGAATTTTTCATATGGGTATTTGGAATGTTCCTGACTTTGACAAAATAACAAGCTGACAAGGTGATTTTTTCATCCCTCATCCCTTCAAAACCCCTGCCCCCTGATCTCTGCCCCCTACCTGACTATCGCCGTTCAAACCGGAGCGGATACACAATCAAATCTCCAGTGGATCGAATCACAGTGCGATCCAGAGTTGAAGCCGCAGCCTCGCTTTGTGCTCCAGTTGTCTTCCCAAGAAACACTCGAACTGAATCAGCCAAATCTGGCGACGCAAGCCTCCCCACGGGGAGCGTTTCCAGCGTGGGTTGTGGTTTGGCTGACCAGATAAGCCAGAAGGTCTCGGTTCCGGCTCCGCCAGTAAATTCGAGCCAGTCACGTTCCGGAATGCGAACCGTGCGGTGTGCCGTCACCGCCGATTGGTTCTGGTTGGCGGTCGGCGTTGGGAAGACCTTTACATATTCGATGGCGGCAGCTTTTCCAGGACCTTCATTGATGACATACACATGGCCCGGTTGGGTTGGCGTCAGATTGATTCGCACCCGGTAGGCGGTGGCGTGATCAAAGACGGCTTCTTTCAAGAGTTCAAAGGTGGGGCCGTCTGGCTGACCGTTTTTCAATTTTTCGACTGTGAGCGACCAGCCAAGCTGAACTTCGCCAGAAACAACTGGCGGAACTGACTTTACAGATGCCGGAGACTTGAAACCAGCCGTCTCATACCACCACACACCAGCCCCAAGACCGCCACACACCATGGTTGCCAGAATGGCACGTGACCACCGCAAGGGCCTGCCAGATGGCTTCAGCTTAACCGGTGGATTTACTGACGACTGGTCAAAGCTTTCGAGAAGCCGGGATTGAAATTCCGCAACGGAAGGCCAGCGATGTTCGGGTTCAAACGCCAGCGCCCTGGCCAGTACCAGTTTGACAGCCTCTGGGATGCCACCATCCAGTGCCGGCAGTCCATTTCGTTGCTGGGTAATTAACTCCATCACGACTGAATACGGCGTGGGCGCTTTTGAATCAAAAGGCCGTCGCCCGGTTAAAAGCTCAACCAGAATGACCCCAAGTGAGTAGATATCGCTCTGCACGCTGGTTTTGCCTTCGAGCAGTTGTTCCGGCGACATGTAGCGGAGCGTTCCCACAGCAGTGGACCGATGTGTCGTGTCCCCAACTTGCGAAACGCTGAGCCGGGCAATTCCGAAATCAATCAACTTCACCTGAAATTCATCAGTTGCCTGCGGCTGAAGCATGATGTTTTCCGGCTTCAGGTCGCGATGAATAATTCCATGCCTGTGAACCGCTGTCAGTGCCTCACACAGTTGCCGAAAAATGCCCAGGGCGCTGGAGACTGGCATTCCTGGAGGAGCAATCACCGACCGGAGTGTCTCTCCTTTAATATATGGCATGACCAGATAGGGCTGGCCGTCGGGCAGCTCACCGGCTTTGAGCAACCCCACCACATGCGGATGATCAATCTGGGACAGCGCTTCGATCTCGTGCTGAAACTTGCGGTGAAGCCACTCTGATTTCACGTTTTCGGAAAGCAAACATTTGACAACGACGGGCCGCAAAATCGGAGGACCTCCCGCAGCCTGATAGAGCCGTTCCTGTGCCAGATACACCAGGCTAAAGCCGCCACGCCCAAGTTCGCGTTCAATTTCATACCGCCCATCAATGACGGTTCCTGGTTCACAGACCGGGATCTGTTTTCCACCTTTTTCAGGAGTGGTCGAAACTGTCGGTTCATCTCTCATGCCATCTGAAGACTCTGAAACCGGCACTAAAAAATCCGGCTCGATATCCTCAGAACATTCAAGCAGTGACTCGACCTCACGGCGCAATTCCAGGTCATCTCCACAAACCCGCTCCAGATAGACCAGTTGCTGGTCCAGCGGTTGTTCCAGGACTTCGTTGAGTACGGTTTTGACCTGTTGCCAGCGGTGTGGAGTCATAGGAAAGGGCTTGGGGCTTGGGGCTAAGGGCTGAAGAAAAACCAGGGTTGCGGGGTTCAGGGTTGAAAAACCAGGGTTCGGGGTTGCGGGGTTGCGGGGTTGCGGGGTTTTCGAACTTTGGTCCTTTTCGTCCCCTCAGTCCTTTTTGTCCTTTTCCACCCTGAACCCTGAACCCTGAA
>DAOQNB010000241.1:3289-7704 GCA_035335845.1 Acidobacteriota bacterium
ACCCTGAACCCTGAACCCTGAATTCAGTTTTCATCATTTTTCATTTGCGGTAGAGTGACGAGGCTGATATTCCCTCATGCGCAAACTTAATCCGATTTTACTCAAACCGAAAATTATTTTTTATGGATGGCCCTTCTTCACCAAATGTGACTGAGCTGCTGCTCGCCTGGAATGCTGGTGACCAGGAGGCACAGGCCGAATTGATTGCAGTCATTTATGACGAACTTCGACGCCTGGCGGCTGGGTATCTCCACCGTGAACGGCCAAACCATACCCTGCAACCGACCGCGCTGGTCAACGAAGCCTTCATGCGGCTCATTGATGGTTCACAGGTCACCTGGCAAAACCGGGCCCATTTTTTCGGAATTGCGGCTAACGCCATGCGTCAGATTCTGGTTGACCACGCCCGCAAACGACAGGCACAGAAACGCGGCAGCGGCGAAGCACCACTTTCCCTGGATGAAACCTTCGGCGTGTTTCAACAACGGGCGATTGACCTGGTTCGACTCGATGATGCCCTCAACGAATTAGCCGAACTTGATCCGACGCAGGCCCACATTGTGGAATTGCGTTTTTTTGCCGGCTTGACAATCGAGGAAACCGCCGAAGCACTCGGCATTTCACCGGCAACCATTGGACGGGAATGGACTTCGGCCCGTCTCTGGCTACGAAGGGAGTTAACCCGCTCATGATGAAATTCAGCCAGTCAGTACTACCTGTCATCGTGGGCAGATCTTTATGCTTGATTCCTGGCTGGTTGGTGTGTGTCGTTCTGAGTATTTCCGTCACAGGGTCACAGATCACAACACATCCGCCCCAAATTCAACCCTCACCCGAGCCCGCCCTCAGCCGGTTAAAACCAGTTGAACGTGAAATGAAAGGCGGCGAAACCCACCGCTATGAAGTAAATGTGCCTGCCGGGCATTGCCTCAATGTCAAAGTTGACCAAAACAAACTCAATGTCATGCTGCGCGTGGTCGGACCTGACGGCAAAGAAATGACCATGGCTGATTACACACAGGAATTCACCGGGCCGGATTTTCTGACCTTTGTTGCCGATCTTGCCGACACCTATTACCTGGAATTGAAACCATTTGACAATCAGGCTGAACCTGGACGCTATACCGTTCAAATCCTGGAACTTCGCCCGGCAACCCAGGATGACCGTGACCGGATGCTGGCCCAACAGAGATTCCAGGAAGCACTCCGAACTCATCACAAACAAACCAAACAAGCGAAAGAAGCCGCCCTCCAGGAACTTGAGTTAATCCGTGGGATTTTTCACCGGGTTCAAGATCCGCTGGGTGAATCCAATGCCCTGGACTGGATGGCAAAAATTATTGGGGAGTTTGGCCGCACCAAAGAAGCCAAAGAGTTGAATTTGCAGGCACTGGCGTTGAAAAAAGCCGCTGGGTTCCGACTCAATGCAGCCACCACACTCAACAATCTGGCAATTCTACACAACCAGCTTGGCGAATTTCAGGCGGCACTCACAGCCTATGAAGAAGCCCTGAAAATCTCGATTGAATTTGATGATAAAGAATCCCAGGGCATCATTCTCTCAAACATAGGCCGGGTTTATGACAATCAGGGGAACAAACAAAAAGCCCTGGACTATTTCCGGCAAGCCATTCCAGTCAAACAAGTCTATGGCGATAAACTGAGTCTGGCCGAAACCGTCAATAATATGGGGACGGTGTATATTGATCTGGGTGAGACAAGGCTGGCACTCGAACACTACACCCAGGCACTGGCCCTGTGTCGGGAAAGCGGCCAGCCTTTTTCGGAGGGAATCCTGTTCAACAATCTTGCCCTGGCGTACAACCGACTGGGTGAGCCACAAAAAGCCCTGGAATCTTACACTCAGGCCCTGGCCTATAATCGCAAAATTGGAAATCGCAATGCCGAAGCATTGGTGCTCTTAAACACCGGCACGGTCTACCTGGATCTGGGAGAATCACGCAAAGCAATTGAATTGTTTCAACAAGCCCAGCAAATCTGGCACGAAACCGAAAACCGGCAGTCAGAAGCGATGGCCTTCAATAATCTGGGCTTAGGCTACTCCCGAGTTTCGGAAACATCGCTCGGGATACAATATTATCTGCAATCACTGGAACTCAGAAAAAGCCTTGGAGACCGGTTTGGACAGGCAGTCACCCTTAGTAACCTGGGTACGGTTATGGTTGATGCCAGAGAGTACACCAAAGCACTTGAGTATCTTCAGCAAAGTCTGACCATTGCTCAGGAAAACGACGATAAGGAAAGCATTGCCCTTGCTCGGCAAAACATCGGAGCGGTGTTGCTCCGGTCAGGGAAACCACACGAGGCCCTGGCATCACTCACCGAGTCAGTTCCGCTCTGGCAAACGACCGGCAACCGGTCAGGCACCGCCCGGGCGCTCAGTTTGCTGGCGGAAACCGAGCAGATACTGGGCCGGTTGCTTGACGCCAAAGCTCACTTTGAACAGGCGCTCGAACAGGTTGAATTTATTCGTGCCCGTGCCGGCAGCCAGGATTTGCGAACTTCGTTTTTTGCCCGGATTCAGAACTATTACCGGCTCTATATCAACCTGTTGCTGCAACTGCACCGCGAAAACCCGCTGGATGGCTATGACCGTCAGGCGTTTCAAATCAGCGAACAGGCCCGCGCCCGGTCGCTCCTGGATTTGCTGGCCGAAGCAAAGTTGAACATTCGACAGGGGGCCGATCCGCAACTCCTCGAACACGAACAAACCCTCAAAAAACGGATCACAGATAAACTTGAACGACTCTCGCGCCTGCTCGCTGGGAAACATACCGAAACGCAAAAGAACGAAGCGGAAAAAGAAATCGGAACACTGACCGATGAATACCGGCAGGTCCAGGCTGAAATTCGTCAGAAAAGCCCGCAGTATGCCTCGCTGACCCAGGCCAGAATCGTCACGGTCGAAGAACTTCAAACCCAGGTGCTGGATCCCGACACCATCGTGCTCGAATATGTTTTAGGCGCCGAACAAAGCCATCTGTTTGCGGTTTCCCAGGGCAATTTTGCTGTGTATCCACTGCCGGGACGGGACGAACTCACCAAAGCGGCCCGGCAGGTGTACGAACTCTTGACCAAACGCAGCACGGCGCTCAAAGAACTGGCCCAGGAACGCAATCGCACCGATATTTCACCCGAGGACTATCAGGCGCGGGTGGCTGCCGCTGACCGGGCCTATCCACAAGCTGCGGCAGAACTGAGTCGAATGCTGCTGGGGCCGGTTCAAAAGGACATTCGCGGCCAGCGACTGGTGATTGTGGCAGATGGGGCGCTGCAAATTGTTCCCTTTGCGGCCCTTCCCGTCCCCAATCCCAAACCTGAATCAAAATCAACGCCGTACCTGATCGAACGTCATGAAATCGTGGTCGTGCCATCGGCTTCGACGCTGGTGGCGTTACGCCGGAACCGACGCAGCCTGGGAGCCACCATCAATAGCGTAGCCGTGCTGGCCGACCCGGTGTTTACCGCTCGGGACGAACGGGCCAAAGGGCAGAACCAGTCGGTGGCGGCCCAGCTTCCAGACACCATCACCCGGCATCTGGATCAGTTTAGTTCGCCGCCAGCGACTGATGAATCCGGTAATAAAGTGCTGCAACTGCGGATTCCCCGTCTGCCCGGCACCCGCGTCGAAGCCGAAGCGATTCGAAAAATCACAGGTGACACCAGTTTGATCCGGCTGGATTTCCAGGCCAATCGCGAAGCAGCGCTGAACCCTGAACTAAGCAAATACCGCTATATCCATCTGGCCACACACGGCTATTTGAATGTCAGCCGCCCGGAATTGTCAGCCGTGTTGTTGTCGCTGATCAATGAACAGGGTGAGACAGTGGATGGATTTCTCCGCCTGGAAGACCTCTATAACCTCAACTGGCCAGCCGAAGTAGTGACCTTGAGCGCGTGCCAGACGGGACTTGGCACCGACATCAAAGGTGAAGGCATCGTGGGCCTGACCCGTGGGCTGATGTATGCCGGAGCGCGCCGCGTCGTGGTGAGTTCGTGGAACGTAAGCGACCAGGCGACCGCACAGTTGATGACCCGGTTTTACCAGGGAATGCTCCGCGACGGGAATCGTCCGGCGGCAGCCTTACGTGCCGCCCAAATCCAGATGCTCGGCGACAAACGCTGGCGGGCGCCGTACTTTTGGGCCGCGTTTCAACTGCAAGGTGAATGGCGGTGAAAGATCAGGGCTGAAGAACATCGGGCTAAGGGCTGGGGGCTGAAGAAATTGGGCTAAGGGCTTGGGGCTGAGAGCTTGGGGCTGAAGAACCTGGTTCTCATACCATTTTCAAATGAAATTTTCGCATTATGGGAACGCGAAACTATTGAAAAAATTGTATTTCCCTGAACCCTGAACCCTGAACCCTGTTGAGTATCATTAAATCGTATACAGGAAA
>DAOQNB010000242.1:0-7661 GCA_035335845.1 Acidobacteriota bacterium
CGAGCTGATTCTGGATCCAGGGCCGATAACCGTCCATAGGATTCCATCGCCAGCCGTGAAGACCGGTTGGTTGTGATGACTTTGGTGTATGCCTGGACTGCCTCAGCCGTCTTGCCTTGCGCATCATAGAGTTTGGCAATTGAAAACTGGATGGCTTCTGGCGGCAGAATCACCCCGACGCCCTGATTCTTTTCCCAGATTCCCTGCAATTCCAGATAGTACTTGATTGCTTCGTCTGTTTGACCGCCAGCCGCCAGCGAATCGGCCACGGCAATGCGGGCCATCTGATTGATTTGCCCGTCACCCGTGCAGAGTGCCCGCAGTTCCTGCTGTCCCTTTGGAACATCAAGTTTCAGCCGGCAAAGCCCGACATAATAGCGGCTGAGTTCACGCTGGGCTGAATAGGCCGCTGCCTGTTCAAACGCGGTTGCGGCTTCGGTGTATTTTTTCTGCTCATCCTGGTAGACCACTTTACCAGGGACCGGAGGGGTTGGGTTGGGGGCTTTCGGGTCCTGAACTTCAGCCTGGTAAATTTTGAGTGCCTTGGCAAAAGCAGCTTCGCCTTTGGCCCGATTGCTGGAGTAGAAAGCATACCCGCCACCGATGACGACAAGGGCAATGAGCACGCCAAGGCCCAACTTGACCACATTTCCGCCCATGTCCTCAACTTGATGTTGAATTCCGCGCAACCAGACATTAAAAGCCGGTTCGCGTTTGAGTTCCTGTTTACTGAGTTTCTTGCTATGGGAAACCACTACTTTGCGCTCCTCGATTTCAGAATGATTAAGACATTGACTCCATATCGCAGATTTTAGAACTGACAAAAGACAATATGCCTTATTTTGAGGTTGCCGGGCTCAGGTTCACGCAGGCTGGATTGACGAGTGCCAGTCCTTTTTCAGCTTTTTGAGCCTGAAGTTTACAGTTCCAGGCCCGAAATTCTGCATCCCAGAACGAGAGGGTATCTCGTGGTGTGAAAAGGATATGGATATGAAACCTCAAACATAGTCTGATGACTTTGCCAGTGTCAAGCAGGTGAGTGCGTGGCGAGGAGGGGGAGGAGGTAGGAACTTGTCCAATTGACTGAAGAGGAAGGTGAAACCGATTGGCGTCGGGGGCGTGCTGCCCCCGAAACCACTCGCAAATTGAATAACTTGAAATCTGAGATCGTTTAGATTGACACTCTCAAAGTAACTCTGCTAGTTTAGCCAGTGAAGTAACCCCTTTCCGCCTGAATGAATATCTCTCCAAATTGAGATCTGTAAACAAACTCCGTCACCTGGTCAACCTGGCTTGGGTGTGTGGTCAGCGATTTGACCCACAAGGAGGAGCGTTTTCATTTCAGGAAGCGTTTGACAAACCCAATTCTGCTCGCGTTCATCTCCGAAGTTTTACTGCCGAGACGGACGCATCTGATAGAAGTAGCTGAAAAACCCTGTTTGTGAAGTGTGAGAAAGTCTTATGGCTTTGGTGGGAGATCTCAAAGATTTAGCCCTTGTTGATATTATCCAAATTAACTGCGTTGGGCGAAATACAGCTCGGTTGACAGTTCACTATCCAATTGGCGACGGGATTTTTTACTTTGCAGAAGGTGAAGTCGTCGATGCCCGCCTGGGCAATTTGGTTGGAACAGATGCTGTATATAAAGCCCTGGCGTATGATCAGGGATCTTTTCGCATTGATACAGGGATTCCAGCTCCCCAGCGAACGATTTTTGAACCCTGGGCCAACCTGATTATGGAAGGGCTGCGGCTCTTGGATGAAGCCCGAGCTGGATTGATTCCTGATCATACCGGACTGGTTGGTATCTCGACCCCGGCATCAACTGAAACGCAGCGGGTGCAAAACGTTTACCAGACACTGGTTTCAGATCTGACTAAGATCAAAGGGATTGATGGGGCGGTCGCTATGGCGCGGGATGGTACGGTTCATTCGTCACTCAATATCAAGCCATCTGAAAAAATCGGTATGATGAGTGCCCTGCTGGTTCATATGGCTCGTCAAACCAGCACTCCGGCCCGGGTTGGCCCGCTGCAACGCACCACCATCAGTTTCGGTCAGCGAAAATCAACCATTTTTGACCAGGACACCTATCTGGTTTTGATTGAATATGGCTCTGCCATTCGGTATGAGACAATCAGTCCGCATATAGATCGGGCGTTTCGGAAACTGGCTGCCCGGTCAAGTGGCGGCACTGGTGCTTTGACCGGACCTCTGGGCGGCACCGGAATGCTGGGTATTTGATCACGGCATATTCAGTCACTGACCATCATCTGTGGATTCTGTACCCGGCAGCTTTTTGCCTAATCAGATTGATCCGGTGGTTCGAGGGAGGCTCACTCCCAGCGTGCCCATCCAAAAACCGAGATACCTGACACCTCACCTGAGGCAACTGCTCACTGGGCCCTGGTCGCTCAGGCCATCGCTCAAACAAGCCAGTCTGAGCGATTTGATTCACTCTCATCAACTACATACAGCCAGCTCACCTTGTGCCCATAGGGCGGTTATCAATTTACCTCCTCACTTCTCAGTTTCAATCATGCACGTTCCACGCGGAAGACCCATTCACGAAAACCTCAGCACCTCCTACGTTAATCTTGCCGCTTTGCTTGCTGAACTCCAGATTAGTGAATTTACCGGCTATGTGTCGATGAATTTCTGGAACTATGAAGGCTATGTGTTTCTCGACAATGGCCAGCTCATTAATGCCTATGAACGAGCCGAAGCGTTGACCAAACGCGGACGTGAGGCGGTTGATAGCATTCTCTCCCGCTCGCAGGCTCGCGGTGGGGCGATTAGCTTTTTTCATCATCCGGAAACTGTGATTCGCGCGCTGGCTGGTATCATCAATGGGGAAGTGGTTTACCGGGAACTGGCCTCGGAATTTACCCACCTTGAACGCCTAGTTGACAAGCTCAAAAAATCACCTGAGGTGATCTGGTATGTCGAGGTTCTGTTAGATCGTGAGGCTGGGGCCGGAGTGATCTACATTATTGATGGGAAAGCCGAAGCCGTGGTGTCGATTCGGGAAAATGCTGAAAGCAATGTGCTTCGAACGACAACTGGACCTGAGGGACTCATGGTGCTCGTGGCGCAAGTCAACTCAGGTGGTGGAGTCTTTAATGTCTATCGGGATGCCGGCACCACCAGTGCGCCTGCGTCGCCGGGTGTCGGGTATCATCAATCACTGCCACAGTTAACCGCTGGAGGGGGTTCAAGTTCACTGCTTCCGGCAGTTTCAACCGCCAATGTGACCGCCATCAGCTCGACGCGGGCAACTTCTTCCCGGATGGAAACCGAACCAGCAACTGATTCGCTGGTGGTGGCTTTGGAAGATGACGACCGCGATGCCTCACCTGTTGAAGAAGTTCACGGCTCTCCGGTGTCTTTAACCACTGAGCAGTACTCAGAGCTGGTTGGGTTAATGGGAGATGTGATGGCTGCCGTTGAACGCGGTATTGTGGATGTTGTCCGTGAAACTGATTTTCGGCTGGCTTTTCGTGAGGCGGCGATTCGAGCCGCTGAGCACTATCCGTTTTTGGACCCCTTTGCCGGAGAGTTTGAGTATACTGCCGGAGAAATTGTTTTTTTAGGGGCTGCCCGGCCAGTTGATTTTGTGGTGGGCCTCTCACAGGCTTTGCGGTGGACGCTCGATGACCTGAGTCGGCGGGTGACAGACGTTGACTTAGAAGCCCGGGTTGAAGCCACACTCAAAAACTTGCAACGCAATCGACGTGAAGACTTTGAAAAGTTTGGTCTGGAAAGCGCCATTGAAGCCATTTTAGGCCATTAATTAACCACGAAGACTTGGCTTTTCGCCTTTGTTTTTGATACAACGTGAGTCAGTGCCTGGGGCAGTTGGAAGGTGCTTGAAGCCAGTTCATTTCTGTGTGCCAGCCGCAATTGTCGCCCGTTCAATCTGGATATTCCAGGTCTTCTCCTCAAAAGCGTTTTTCCCACGCTGTGACTTCAGCCGGCCCAGCGATTCAAACAATAAGTGGAGTCATATGTCAAAAGCTCATGAAGTGTTTTTACAGGAAATGATGCGGATTCCAGGCGTCAAAAGCGCCATGCTGGTCAATAACCGGGGCGAGGTCTTGCTCAGCACCGGGCAGTTTACCCTCAATTCACAGGCCACAATCCAGATGGGCACCATTATTACCCAATCGGTATCGGTGGCTGAGGGGGTTTACGGGAAAACTGACGAAATTTCAATCCTGTATGGAGAAGGTCGAATCACGACCATCACAAATCTTGACTTGCTGATTGAAAGTTCGTATGGTGTGCAAGAGGTCTTTGTGATCATCGTCAGTGCACCAAATGCCAATCTTCCGACAATCCGCCTGACCGTAAAGGTCGCCGCCAGCAAACTCAAACTCGACAAAGCCATTCGGGATCTAAAAGTCAGTGTCCGAGTTGACCGCCGCAATCTGCTTTCTCGTGATCGCCTTGATGCCACCAGTTGGGAATTATTTGAAGCCATGAACCGGGCTTAACCCGGTAAATGGCACTGGTGAGCACCTCGTTCCCAATTCATAGACCCGGCAATCGGCTGGTTGCTTCCAGTGAGGTGGTTCTTTTCCAGGGATTGAAGCCCAAATCAGCCGTCGCTGAAATTTCAGATACACGAATGATGTCAATATCTTTCGTTGAAAAGATGGATTGGTTCCTTGAAAGGAAAGCAGTTTGATCACGCCGCAGGAGTCGCCTCCGTACCCTGGTGCAGAGAGGCCAGTCCGATGGTTTTCTCCCGAATTGTCAGCCTCAGTCTTCGTTCCAGAACTCCGGCGATCCTCCTGCTTCAGGCTGATCGTCAGCGCCCGTCCACCAAAACTTCATTTTCGAAAGCCAAGGCGGTACATCCTGCGTCCACAGCCCACACGGGTACGATATTTTGGAGCGCGGCCTAGCTTGACGTCGCTTTCTCTGCGTCTACGGCCCACACAAACTGGCCAAACCCACAGCGACCCGTAACTCAAAACAGTGACTTTGACTTTAGCCATCCAAGCCAACACATATGACAGACGCCTTCAGTGGAAATCTATCTCAACTTAAACTCATTGACGTGTTGCGGTTATTACACGCAAGCAACCGAACCGGGCTGCTTGAGTTAACCCATGATGATGGTCGGACCGGTGAAATTTACATCGAAAGTGGCCAGATTTCTCACGCGATGTATGAAGAGTATATCGGCGAAGAAGCCATCTATAACCTCTTTTCGTGGGGGGCGGGGATGTTTCGATTCCGGTCCGGAGAAGTCACCGATGAGCGAACCACTTCGATTTCAACCGAAGAAATTTTGCTGGAATGCGTGACATATGCCACGGAATGGGAAAGCATCCGACGGGTGATTCCATCGCCCAATACCATCTTTCGTCTTCGTTCGTCCTGGAATCAGGTTCGGGAAGTTTCCCTGCGAGCTGAAGATTGGATGGTCATCCAAAATATGGATGGACTGCGCACCGTTGCCGAAATTGCTGAAATTACACAGTTGAACGAGTTGTATACCTCAAAGGTGATTGTTCGCCTGTTTGATTTGGGGCTGGTTGAATTTGTTGGTGAGCAGGAACCGGAAGAAGAAATTATTGACTCTGTCCCGGAAGAACTGTTGCTGCGAATTGAAAAAGAATTGACCCGCGCCATTGGCCCCATGGGGCCGATTGTGCTTGATGACAGTGCCGAATCGCTTGGATTTAAACGGTCTCAACTCCCGCGCGATATGATGCCTGCTCTGGCTGAACGTCTGGCGGAAGAAATCCCTGACACGGTTCGACGGGTCAATTTCCAAGAAGCCATGCTTGAAATCATGCAGAAGCTGTATGAATGAGTCTGGTGCGTGGGCCCCAGTACCGGTGAAGATCAACATACCAGGAACAACAAACCCAGCATCACTCACATTGCCTGCCTGCGACCCAGGCCGCTGCGTTTAGACCATTTTGAACGAAGGAGGCGCTTCCTGGACCTGCTGAACCATCATGCACCCTGAGCGCGACGACCCTGATGAAACTCAACATTCGCAATAAACTGATTATCTTTGCCGCCCTGCTCGTGTTTACCCCGCTGGCTCTTTCGGCCATTGCTATCCTTTTGCAAGTCAAAGGGAGCATTGAGGATAACGCCAAAAAGAATATCGAAAAAGACGCCCGCCTGGCTGAAAAGATTTATAAAGGCCGACAGCAGATCATCAAGGAAATTGCCCAGAATCTGGCACAGGCAATTTCAGCCGAGAATTTGCTTGAATCGGCTCAAACCCCTTCAACCCCGGCATCTGGCGGTGCGGCGGCGGCTCCATCAAGTGCCGCGGTGACTGCCCAACAGAGTCAGTTGCGTGGGAAAAGACGGATTCAGGAATTGATGGCTCAGCGCCAGGATCAGGTTGATTTCCTGATCGTGACCGACAAGAGCGGCAAGGTACTTTTAACCAATAAGGGCGAACCAAAGGGCAATGAATCCAAACTGGAAGATCCGCTGGTGTTGAAGTCAAAAAACAACCTCGACGCGAACCAGTTTGCTGATGCTGCCCTGGGCGGTTCGGTGCGGGTTGATGCTGAAGCGTTAAAATCGCTTGAACTGGATTCACAGCTTGTCAAGCCAGGGTCTTCCGGATTGGCGATTGAAGGGGCCGCTCCCATTTTGGCGGGTGAACGGTCACTTGGATTGGTGATTGCCGGGGTGTTGCTCGACAACGCCAAACAGGATCGCTCAATTGCGGCGGAAATCAAAGAAGCCATGTATTCAGATCTGCCAAGTGAAGCTGCCGCCGCCGTTCTGAATGATACCAAGACGATTATTTCAGCGAATTTTCCTTCCGACAGCGGCAAGTCGGCGGTTGGACAACAGATTAAGCGTGAGCTTTTGATTGATCGCCCAGTGGCTGGAACCGATAACGTCCACGAGATTGACTATAAATCAGCGTTTATGCCACTTAAGGATCCAGATGGCAAAAACGTCGGGTATGTCGGGGTTGCGATTAAGGAAAGCTGGTTTAGTGCCGTTATTAATCGCGTGCTCTTGATCATTGTGGCCATTTTTGTGGTTGTGCTCGGACTGGCTATCTTTGCGGCGTTCTATTTCTCACAACGCCTGACCCAACCCATTATTTTGCTCACCGAAGCCTCAAACCGAATCAGCCTTGGGGAACTTGACGAAGCGATTGCGGTGGGTGGTTCGGACGAAATTGGTCAGTTGGCTGAATCGCTGGAGCGCATGCGCATCAGCTTGAAATCCGCCATCGAACGGTTGCGCCGCCGGTAAGTGATTGTGCCAGCCGTAAATTGCTCTTGAATGACAGGCGACAGGTGATGTACCAACGCATTGCCTGCCTCTTGTCATTTGTTTTTTCACCAGGATGGGTTTTGAAAACTTTGAAGCCCTGAACCCTGAACCCTCATTGCATTCTTTTTCTTTTATTCACATCAGTTGAGAAGGTGATTCATGAAAATCCACGAGTATCAGGCGAAAGCCCTCCTTGCAAAGTACGGAGTTGCTGTTCCACGCAGTCACGTCGCAAAAACTCCTCAGGAAGCTCTCGAAGCGGCTGAAAAACTTGGTTCTTTCCCGGTCGTGATCAAGGCCCAGATCCATGCGGGCGGTCGTGGGAAAGGCGGTGGCGTCAAACTGGCCCGGTCAATGGAAGATGTTGAAACCCTGGCTTCGCAAAT
>DAOQNB010000243.1:0-7661 GCA_035335845.1 Acidobacteriota bacterium
TCCGGAAATTTTCCGCAATGACGGGTTGAATTTCCCGCGTATCTTTCCCCAATTCTTTGGGCATTTTCCTGGTAATTTTCCCTCTCGCGAAGCCCTCCCCAACAGCCATCATCAGGCAACTGAAATTCCCTCATCAGGTACACGCCATAAACTATTTAAATAAAACAATTTATATGCTTTTCAAAACAAGGCAAAACATATAGTTATTTTCATATCAGTCTGGCTAAAACCATGGCATAATTCTTGCTCTCCTCAAGCAGTGCAATCAGTACACATCAACAAAAGTTTCTTTTACTTGTTTGGCCTACCCACGACCGGCAAGCTTTACGTTGAGAGGGGGAATTATGAAATCCATCGCGTTGCTGTTTTCAAGCATTCTGGTTTCAGTTCTGCTATTCGCCGCTCCAATGACCAAAGCTGCCACCCCCCAACAGGACGCTGAAAACAGAGTTTTCACCACCCTCGAAGAGGCCCTGGCACAACCCGAAGCGGTGTACAATCTGGATCTCCGAAGCAAACAACTTGTTTCTCTTCCACCTGAAATTGGAAACTTCCCAAACCTTCGCCGATTAAATCTGGCTGGCAATTCGTTAACAGCACTACCGCCGGAAATCGGAAAATTGACAAAACTTGAATGGCTCAGCCTCGCCAGCAATGAACTGGCCACGTTACCGGTTGAAATTGGAAATTTAAAACATTTGCAGGAACTGTATCTGGCCGCCAATCAACTCACGGCAGTCCCAGTCGAAATTGGGAATTTGACCAGCCTGCAGACATTGGGACTTTCAGTCAACCAACTGACCGTCCTGCCCAATGAAATTGAAAAACTCACTATGCTGGTTACGCTCCGGGTGAATAGCAACCTGCTCACGGCGATTCCGCCAGGCATTGGCAAGTTGAAGAAATTAGAAAACCTCCAGGTCAATAACAATCAGTTGACCGACCTGCCAATTGAAATCAAGAACCTGCCCAAATTGAAAGCCATGAGCTATGAAAACAATCAGTTTTCACCCGAGAAACAGATTGAAATTGACAAACTCTATGGACCATTTCAGGTGTTCAAGTGACCGTTTGAAAGGGTAACCGGTTGACTCCACATCACCGTTCCCTTTCTCTACCCAAAACGGCCAAAAAACTGGCGGTGACCAACCGCCAGTTTTTTCTTTTTCGGAGTGCGGTGGCTTGACACCGCTTTTTTCGTTTTCGCCTCGTTACCGGTACTTCGTATAGACAAGCCACTGAATTCCAATCAATCCGCCATTATAAACCGCGTGCACAACCATCGAAGCGATCAGGCTTTTTGACCGTTCAAACGTCCAGGCCGTCACCAGTCCCAGCAAAAACACCGGAAGGGCATTCCAGGGCGGCTGAAACAGGCAAAAGACACAGGCAGATAGAATTCCTGCCCACATTGGACTCAACGACGTCTTCAACCCTTGATAGATAAAGCCGCGAAACAAGAGTTCCTCCCAAACCGGTTTAATGCCCAGGGCAATCACCGGTCCGAGAATGGTCAGAACCAGTCTTTCACCAACACCGGCTGGCCCGGCTGGCAGCGGCGGTCTTGGAACCGGCAAAAAATAACTTCCTCCAACAATCACCAGCACCAGGCCAATCCCTTTGAGCGTCACCAAAACCGTCTCGCGAGATTCTTCGATTCCACTCTGCCACAACGAGAAGGTTTCTTTGAGCGGAAGTTGTTCGCTTGACGCATAGGCTGCCATGGCACACACCGTTACCAGGGCAGCGACACAATAGCTCACGGAAAAGGCCACCTGCGGCTTCATTGCGGCGGGAAAGGTAAAGCCGGCTGTCAGAAAAATGAGGATTACCAGAAATAAAACCCCGATGGAAAACCCATCAGCGGCATGGATTTTCCGGGGTGGCAACGCCGTTGGATCAAGCAAATAGTCAACCTGCTGACTGGCCTTCTGCAACCAGCTCGCTGCCAGCATTCCAAACAAAAACAGGCAGTTTAGCTTCAACCAGATACCTGGCAAAAACATGCCGCCAGCAAATAATCCTCCAAACGCCAGCGGTAAGATTGCCAGATCTGACCGAATTTGCTGATTGGACTCTGTGGCCAGCGGATCGGTAAAGAGCATTCCCATTGCCATCCCCAACAGGCCCATGATCGGTAAACCAACCACAATCCATACCACTCCCACCAGATCACCGGTTTCAAAGTGGTGGCGATAGACGATGCCACTCATCCAGATGACCAGCGACGTTACCCAGGCCAGGATGAGCCAAAAAACGGTCCGTTGGAGCAAGAGCCGAAGCAGTGACTGCGGCACGGTGTAGAGGATCCAAAAGGCTTCGCCTTCAAAAATTACGATGCTGATTGACACTGTCACCAGCAGCAGCATTCCATATCCAAAAGCCACTGCGCCTGATTTGAGCGGGTCGGAAAGAATACTGCTCGCCACGTTCGGAATAATAAGTATCGGCAGCAGCATCAACAGTGGTGAGAGCATTGATATCCAGGCTCGTTTTTCACGCCCAAGGATAATCAACTCGCGGCGGAAGAATCCTGGAATGCGACCTGGCGAAAGTTTTAATTCTTGCTTTCGCTGACCAGCTTCCCGACCAGAGACGGCTTCGAGTCCAGCGCGTGACGCCCACCCAATGATCGTCCACCCCATCAACCCAGTCACCATCACACCAGCCAGTTGAATGCCCAGAGCACCGAAATCGCTGGCAGATACACCTCCCTGCAGCACATTGAACCCAAGAGAAGGCACCAAATACCAGGCGACCCGGCCAATCCGATCACACCACTGAAACATAGTTGGGTAAAACTCCCCAAAGATCGGAAACATCCCAAACACCGAAACAAAGAGACTTCCGCTGAGTGTGGCCAGGATTTGAACATTGGAAATGCCAGAAGCTGAAAAAAAACGTCGCAGGAAGATTTCAAGGACAAATTGCACAATGGCCAAAACACAGTTGAAAATCAGCGTCAGGCCAAGGGCGAGCGGAATCACGCTCCACCGATATCCCAAAACAAAGAGCAAAACGGTACAAAATGGGAAATACACCCCCCAACCAAAACCAAACACAATGTATTCGACCAGTCGGCTATAAAAAATGAGCGGGATTGAAATTGGCAATGTGAGCAATTGCTCAACCACCGTATCAAGCCGGGCCAGATTGCGACCATGAAACCCCATTGACGCGGCAATAAGTCCGACAAAAGTTATCAAGGCAAGGAATGAGACCTGATGTAGAAACGGACGGGATCGCACAATGCTTTTCCCGGCTTCAGAAATCCCTGGATCAAGTCTGAGCTGCTGGCCAGTAGTTGGAAGTTTAAAGCCTATTAACTGGGGATTTTTTTTGAAGTTGGTCACCAGACCACTCATCGTTATCAATGACATCCCACCGAAGAAAATCCAGATTAGCACCAGGCTTGAAATTACCCGTGAGACTGACATCTGCCCCTTGCGAGCTGTCCCCTGACGACTCGTCTCAGGCTGAATTCCCTTTCGCTGGGGATTGAGGGTAGCGGCCAGAATATTTCGCAGTTGGAGAAACTTGTACTTTGAAACAACGCAGAAAATCTGAAAGGCAGAAAGACGAGGGGACATAGATGAAACCTTTGGGCTGAAGACATTGGGCTGAGGGCTGAGGGCTGAAAAAGTTGGGCTGAAGAAAAGTGCTTGTTCCAGCCCCAAGCCCAACGGCTTCAGCCCCAAGCCCCTGTTCTCATCAGTCTTCAGCTCTGGTGACGGCAAAAAAGACCTCTTCAAGTGAACCACCTGCCGAAAGCTGATTTTTGAGTTGCTGAGGTGACCCAACCGTCAGGATTTCACCCTGGTGAATAATCGCCACCCGATGACACAACTTTTCGGCCATATCGAGCAAGTGGGTGGAAAGAAAAATGGTTTTCCCAGCTTGAGCAGAGCTTGTGATCCAGTTTTGGACTTCGCGCTGGGCAATTGGATCCAGGCCGTTGGTTGGCTCATCCAGGATATACACGTCAGGGTCGTGAATCTGGGCGCAGGCCAGCCCCAGCTTGCGCTTCATCCCCATTGAGTAATTGACCGCAAATTCATAGGCAGCATCGGTGAGGGAAAATTGCCCCAGAAGTTGAGTCACCCGTTCCACCAGAAGCTGCCCTGACAGTCCGTGCATTTCTCCGACAAACTGCAGGAGTTCAACCCCGCGCAGGTAATCCTGAAAAACCGGGTTGTCCGGCAGGTATCCGACCCGTCGTTTGACTTCAACCCGATCTTTCTGGCAATCAAGCCCCAGGATTCGGGCCTGTCCCTGGGATGGAATTAACATGCCCATCAACATCCGGATGGTAGTGGTTTTCCCGGCGCCGTTTGGGCCGAGAAACCCGAAGATTTCCCCAGGCTGAACCTCAAGAGAAATCGCGTTGACGGCACGAAACGAGCCGTACACTTTGCTGAGCGAAGCACATTCAATGGCATTCATAGCAACGTTGATGAAACTGAGTGGAGCCTATTTTGGCAGGAATTTGTGAAACTTGACTGACGGGTATGGCCGGTCTACGGACAAGTTTGGCAGTATGGACTTTTGATTTGCATTTTTTCACTCAAGTCAACTTGAAATCGTTCATCCCAAAGAAAAAGGCTAAGTTGCCGAAAGACAAATCTTTCAACAACTTAACCTTATTCAACTTGCAGCGAGAAAACCAGGGAGGAGACTCTCCGGGTGAGTACATAACCATCAGGTCAACGGCTTAAAAGATACACATTTGAGGTGCGCCCACCTGCCCTGACCGTAATCTGGTTTTCTCCAGGCTTCAGGTTGAGTTTCTTTTCGCTTTTCGTCAGCAAAATTTGGGTTGAGGTAGACCGGGTAATAAATTTTCGAACACTCCGGTCATTGATCACAACATCGAGGTCATTTTGGGTAAAACCTGTTCCGTCAATGGTTAAAGTCCGGTCAGCAAACAAGGCGTTGGTAATCTTCAATTCCGATTCAGATGGAGTAACTTTGGCAATGCCTTTGATGATTCGGACGGCATTATCATCGCTCAAGAGCAAATTGCCATCCTCGTCAATACTGAGACTGCCTGGATTCACAAAAGACGCCTGAGCTGCCGGACCACCATCTCCGTTTGACCCGGTTTGGGGCATCCCGGCCACAGTCGTAATCAATCCCGTTGAAGCATCCACCCGACGGATGCGGTTCAACAGGCCAGTTTCAGGAGAGAACCCGCGCGTGGCCACAAAGAGATTTCCCTGAGCATCCACAGCCACTCCATTGATTGACAGGCTCACCTGTGTGGCTGGTACGCCATCGCTATCAGATGGGCAGTCAGAAAAATCAGGATTACACCCATTTCCAGCCACAGTTGTGATGATGCCTGTTTGGCCATCTACGCGGCGAATCCTTGTATTACCATCAACCAGATACAGGTTCCCAGAAAGGTCAACGGCAATCGAACTCACAAAGAGTTTGGCCCGAGTGGCGGGGATACCGTCCACCCCAAGTTGGCCGGATTTGGCGCCGGCAATGGTCGAAATTTTCCCGGTTTGCGCATCAACCCGGCGCACGCGCCCATTGCCCGTGTCGGCAATAAACAAGTTCCCAGCCTGATCGAACGCCAGCGAGGTTGGAACAAGCAACTGAGCTTGAACAGCAGCACCGCCATCACCACTAAATCCTCGGACACCTGTTCCAGCAACCGGGGTAATGGCCTGGGTTTGGGCATCTATTTTTACAATCCGCCCATAGGTGGAATCAGAACTCAAGAGATTCCCTGAGGCATCACTGGTCAGACAACCAGGAAAATCTAATTGGAGCGCTGAAAATGGACGAATGATCCCGGTCACCGCATCCACCCGGCGGAGGCGCTGGTTTGACAGCAGGAGATTATCCGCCAGAAAAATATTCCCGGTGGTATCTTTCACGACAGCAGAAGTATACAAAACGCTGCTGGTTGCCGGGCCGAAATCCCCCTGGTTGACCTCAGTTCCATTCCCAGCAACGGTGGTAATGATTCCGGTTGAGGCATCTATTCGACGAATTCGGGCCTGGAAAGGGTCGGTAAGATAGATATTGCTCAGGCCGTCCACAGCAATATTGACTGGCGCTGACAGGCCAGCCATCAGTGCTGGCCCACCGTCACCTCCAAATTCAAATGTGCCATTTCCCGCAATGGTAGAAATGATACCGGTTTGGGCATCAATCCGACGGATGCGGCGGTTCCGAGTATCAGCGATGAGGATATTTCCAAAACTATCAATTGCCACTGCACCGGGGGCGTTCAAATTGGCATTTGTCGCCGGGCCACCATCACCATCAAAAACCGGAATGCCATTGCGAGTTCCAACTCCGGCAATGGTGGTGATGATACCGGTTTTGAAATCTACCTGGCGAACCCGGTGGGCAAAACCATCTGTAATCAGCAGATTTCCTTGCCCATCAACTGCAATTCCTTTGATTTCAACAAATTTTGCCTGGATGGCAGGTCCCCCGTCACCATTTGGTTCCCCGCTGGATGGCAATTCACCAGAACCGGCAACCGTGGTAATCACTCTGGTTTGTGCATCAACCCGCCGGACCCGGTAATCCAAAGCATCGGCAATATAGAGATTGTCAGATGAGTCGAACGCAATCGCCACTGGCTTTCTGAATGAGGCCTGGGTTGCTACATGCCCATCACCATTATCATCACCCACATTGAACCTGCCATCTCCGGCCACAGTGGTGATAACGCCGGTCGTGGCATCAACCCGGCGAATCCTTAGATTGCCAGAATCCAGGATATGCAAATTGCCCTGACGGTCAAAAGCAATGCCAGTTGGGCCTGCCAATCCAGCCGTTGTGGCCGGGCCGCCATCTCCAGTAAATCCATAGTTCCCATTTCCGGCCACGGTGGTGATGATTCCTGAATCCTGGGCGATCCGCCGGATTCGATTGGAAAACCCATCGGCAATGTAAAAATTGCCAGCCCCGTCCACAATGGTTTGAAATGGATTTAAGGCCACCCCTGGCGCTGTGGCCAGACCGCCGTCCCCAACGTATGGCACTCCGCCTGCCAGAGTTGTGATCTCACCATCAACCAATTCGGCAAATGGCTTTGGAAGCACCGTCAATTTAGCCTGGGCAACACCACCTCGGGTTTGTACAGTCAAGGTTCGATCACCATGGGAAGATTGCCTGGGAACGATCAGTCTAATTTGGGTTGCACTTTCAACCTGAAAATTCTCAACCTGGGTATCCCCAATAAAGACAAGCGTTTCTGGGGCAAAATTCCTTCCGGTCAAAATGATTTCCGCCCCTCCCTCGATGCGGACACTTTCCTGGCTCAAGCCAGTGATTTCCGGCGCTCCAACCGTGACCACTGTGATGGCTTCGGAAGGATTGACGGCTTCGGCATCCAGGACAAAGGTTTCGGTTCCCCGAACTGTCGCGCTGACTGCTTTTGAGTAGCTTTCAAGTTGTGCCAGTTGAATCACAAACCGGGTCGGATCCAGAGGTCGAGCAATCACATAGACGCTTGATTCATCAACCACAATAATATTTCCGGAGCTATCAAAACTCACTGACTGTGGATGATTGAACTCAAATTCGTCGGGTTCCGGATTTGAAGTTGCCCGTGGTTGAGGTCCGGTGGCGCTCACAGTGCTTACCTGACACAACATCTGGGCATTTGATCCTTTGATCAATTCAAGCAATCG
>DAOQNB010000244.1:0-3140 GCA_035335845.1 Acidobacteriota bacterium
TCCAGGGCAAGACGAGCGGCCCGGAGTACGAGGCCATCGAGAAGTTGATGACCCTGATGGATGGGCTGCGGGATCGAGGGCAGATTATCGTGATCGGGGCCACCAACGTCCCCCACGCGATTAACCCGGCTTTGCGCCGACCTGGGCGTTTTGACCGCGAAATCCGACTTGGGATTCCCAATGTCTCAGGACGCAAGGAAATTCTTGAAATACATTCCCGCGGCATGCCACTCAATTCAGAGGTCAACCTCAATGAGTTAGCCAGCATGACGCGTGGTTTTGTCGGGGCTGATTTGCACAGTTTGTGCCGCGAAGCTGCCATGGCGGCACTGCGACGTACCATCCTGGCCGTACCCGATGTGGATTCCAGTTTGATTGAAGAGCATTTGTCGCGAATGCGGGTTCTGATGGACGATTTCCACCAGGCCATGAAACTGGTTGAACCTTCAGGGTTGCGGGGCATTGTGGTTGAGGCGCCAGAAGTGAGCTGGGCCCAGGTTGGAGGACTTGATCAGGTACGCTCGGAACTCACCCGGGCAGTGCTCTTTCCCCTGCTGCACGCCGAAGCGTTTAGTCGGCTCGGGGTTCGGCCAACACGGGGCGTCTTGCTGACTGGGCCGCCAGGGAGCGGGAAAACACTGGTCGCTCGGGCCTTAGCCCACGCCGGTGGTACCAATTTTATTTCGGTGCGTAGCTCTGAGTTGATTGTGCGATATGCCACGGAGTCAGAGCGAGTCATCGAAGATATTTTCCGTCAGGCGCGTCAGGCGATTCCCTGTATTGTTTTTATTGATGAAATTGACCTTCTGATGCCTGGCCACACCGGGGACCGGTCATCGGATACGGCGATTCAAGAACGGATCCTGGCTCAGCTTCTGACCGAACTGGATGGCATTGAAGAACTCAGCGGAATTATCGTTATTGCTGCCACCAACCGACTTGACCGGATTGACGTGGCACTGCGTCGGCCAGGACGCTTTGACGTGGTTCAGCGAATTCCTCTGCCAGATGTGGATGGCTTAAAAGCCATTTTTGAAGTTTACCTTGAAGGCCGCCCACTCGGCGCAGATGTTGATATTGCCGCTCTGGCCTATCAGGCCCAGGGGATGACCGGGGCTGATATCGAAGCCGTTTGCCGATTGGCCGCCACTCAAACCATCGAACAAGCAACTGCCTCTGGAAATTTTCCCAATAGTGTAACCCCACTTTGTTTTACACACCCAATTTTGAGTGAAGCTATTGAGTCAGTGCGCCGGATGCGGTACAACAAGCAAACTTTTTTTGATCCCTCATCCGGAACTGACTCGCAATAACTTGAATGATTCCGACACTTCTCAATAATCGCTATCAAGTCGTTCAATCCCTCAGCGGTGGTGGGTATAGCCACACGTTTTTGGCGGAAGATACCCACCTGCCGTCAAACCGCCGATGTGTGATCAAACAGCTTAAACCCCTCTCAACCGACCCAGACACGTACCGCATTATCCAGGAACGTTTTCAACGGGAAGCTGCGGTTCTGGAGGCATTGGGCAAGCAAAACGACCAGATTCCTGAACTGTATGCCTCATTTACTGAAAATGGGCAGTTTTATATGGTCGAAGAGTGGGTTGAAGGCAAAACTCTGACCCAGATTGTGCGTGAACGAGGGGCATTTAGCGAAAATGAAGTTCGCGACCTCCTCGTCCATCTCCTGCCAGTCCTGGAATTTATTCACACCCAGCGCATTATCCACCGTGACATCAAGCCCGATAACATCATCATCCGCAATCGCGATGGCAAACCCGTCTTGATTGATTTCGGTGTGGTCAAAGAAGTGATTGACGTGGATGCACTTGGAAACCCAACCAGCACCATTATGATTGGGACCAAAGGGTTTATGCCACTTGAACAGGCAGCGGGAAAACCCGTCTACGCCAGCGATATCTATGGTCTGGGGATGACGTCAATTTGTTTGCTCACCGCCCGGACACCGCAACATTTGACCGATCCTGAAACCGGGGAAATGGTCTGGTATCGCTATGCGCCACATCTGACTCCCACGTTTGCGCATATCCTCAAGCGATCAACCGAACAACTCCCCCGTGATCGGTTTTCTTCAGCCCGTGAAATGCTGGAGGCCCTGACGCCTGGAACCGGCGCGGCTGCGATGCGCACCACCGCCTCACATTCGGTGTTTGACCCCAAAACCTTGCCCACCACCGTGACCAACTCCAACATGGCCAGTTTTCCGTTTGTGACGGCCACGGTTGACCAGAATGCGGTCATCACCCGGTCGCCTGAAACGCACGGCAGTGTTTTTCAAGAAGAAATTGTTGATGGTCTGGATGTTGAACTGGTCGCCATTGCCGGAAACACGTTCCTGATGGGGACTGACGATTTTGGAATTGAACGCGTCACTCAGGAATATGAACGCTATGGTATCAAATCACCTGGCGTCGTGAAGCAGCTCCGCAGCGAAACGCCACAGCATTATGTAACGGTTGCGCCGTTTATGATGAGCCGGTATCAAATTACTCAGGCCCAGTGGCGCATGGTGGCAAGTTTCCCACGGGTCAACATTGATTTAAATCCGGATCCGTCATTCTTTAAGGGCGATGACCGCCCGGTGGAACAGGTTTCGTGGGAAGATGCTATTGAGTTTTGTGCCCGCCTGACCCGCCGAACCGGGCGCAGCTATCGGCTCCCGAGCGAAGCAGAGTGGGAATATGCCTGCCGGGCTGGTACGACCTCACCTTTTGCCTTTGGGGAAACGATCACCACTGATCTGGTCAATTATGATGGGAATTTTCCATACGGGAATGCCCCCAAAGGACTCGAACGCCGCCAGACGATCTTTGTCGGAAGCCTCGGGTTTGCCAATGCTTTTGGGCTGTCAGATATGCACGGCAATGTGTGGGAATGGTGCCTGGATGTCTGGCATTTTAACTACATTCGGGCACCTGAGGACGGCGCTGCCTGGACCGCTGGCGGGGATCCCCAATACCGAGTGGTCCGCGGTGGCTCGTGGAATAGTTTTGGGTATTTGTGCCGATCTGGTCTGAGGTTCCGAAACAGCCCGGTCAACCGCTATAACAACCTTGGCTTTCGGATTGTGCTTGATTTTGGACAAATTCCAACCCGATGGTAGTTGTTTGAGTGAA
>DAOQNB010000244.1:3240-4622 GCA_035335845.1 Acidobacteriota bacterium
CTTCCCTCAATATCCAATCTCAGCATTGAGTTGGTCCGTCACTGAATTGACCAGATGCATGGTCTGGCCGATATTTCCATCGGCATCGAGCGAGACCATCAGGATATAGCCTTCATTGAGCAATTTCAGCACACAGGCACCGGCTTCATAATTGAGAACCACCGTTGAAATGTGGCCGATGCCAAAGTCATCAGCAAAGCGCTGACAGGTGGTCATCGTGATGCCCTGGTAGGCCGCAAGCAAATCCAGGTTCGTGACCTTGCGTTGGGCGCATTGATAGACAATTTCTCCGTCTTGCGCCAGAAAAACAACCCCCCTTGCCCCATATACCTTGTCCAGAATTCCATCCAATAGTTTATCAAAAGTCATATGTGCTCTCAGGTGAAGCAAACGTGTGTTGCGGAATGTGAAGTGTGAGATGAACCGGGGCGATGGAAACCAGCTTGATGAACCGTGAAATGAGAGAAGGTCTAAATAGCATAAGCTCAGTCCAGATGCAAAGCATCAGGAACGAACCCGTGACTGCTAAAAAAACTCACCGGGTCCTTTTCGTTTTTGAACGCTCGTGGTATGTTCTCGCCTTTCATGCCGCCCTCCCTGTTTTACCTGTGCCGGACATCCCTTTTCGAGTCGTGATTTTTTGTGAAAAACCCCGATAGA
The DNA here is from genome assembly GCA_035335845.1 of Acidobacteriota bacterium. Classification (GTDB taxonomy): domain Bacteria; phylum Acidobacteriota; class Blastocatellia; order Chloracidobacteriales; family Chloracidobacteriaceae; genus JACQXX01. Next base: position 3,901 of record DAOQNB010000244.1, read on the forward strand.
ACGGGATCTGTTCTTTCTTTTTGCCGCACGCCGGGTGATGGATTGAGGTTGCGAAGCGTGAGTTTCAGCGCAAGAGGGCTTGACAATTAAAGGTATTTTTTCAATATAAGTATTGAAAAAAGACCTGAGGCAGAAAAGCCCACAGTCTTTGACCTTGATAGTTATTTTCTGCCCCACAACTTGCATTTTCTCATCGACGTCACCGCGTCGAAGACGCACAACACAGGACAGAGGCGCCAGTTTGCTCAAGTTGCTTGAGAGCGTTGACAGGTAACTTTGGCCAGCCCCTCAGGACTGACTCTATTTTTGACTTTGAGGTGAAATTTTTATGGCCAGTATTGCAGACAAGTACACAGATAATGCGACTGGAATGTACTATGTAGACAACCAATGCATCGACTGCGACGTGTGCCGTGACACGGCACCCAGCAATTTTACCCGCAACGATGATGGCGGATATTCCTACGTTTACAAGCAGCCTGATACGGATGAAGAGTTCGAGCAGTGCAAGGAAGCCATGGAAGCCTGCCCCGTCGAAGCAATTGGCGATGATGGTGAGCAGTAACTCCCTACCTGGCAACTCGCGCTGATTTTTCAAGCACCGCAGTCCCAGCATCAGTTTTCAAAAATTGATAGTGAAACGCCCAAGACCCGAACCTCCCTTCAGTTGGATCAGATGGTGGTTCGGGTTTTGTGTTTGGGGAAAACCCTGGGGCTGAAGA
>DAOQNB010000244.1:4722-7657 GCA_035335845.1 Acidobacteriota bacterium
ACGGGCTGAAGAAGACGGGCTGAAAACATTGGGCTCAGGGGATTGAACTCGCTTTCTTCTGCCCCGAGCTTGCGAGTCTTCAGCCCCAAGCCCTGAGCCCAAGAGTTTTTCAGCCCCAAGCCCTGAGCCCGAGGTTTTTTCAGCCCCAAGCCCTGAGCCCGAGGTTTTTTCAGCCCCAAGATTGGTGGAAGCTTCTTCATAATTCACCACTCATCATTCATACTGAGAGATGAGTGGGTTCCCTCTCTCAATCTTTCAAGAAGGATTTCAAGAAAAAAATGTGTGGAATCGTTGGGTATGTTGGACAAAAGCAAGTGATTCCGGTGTTGCTTGACGGCCTGAAGCGGTTGGAATATCGCGGGTACGACTCAGCCGGGATTGCCGTGGTGGATAATGGCCAGCTCAATATTCGGAGGGCTTCAGGAAAGCTTCGAAATCTGGAAGAAGTCATCCGGCTCAATCCGCTGGATGGCACTTATGGGATCGGTCACACCCGGTGGGCCACCCATGGCCGGCCAACCGAAGAAAACGCGCATCCGCACTGTGATGCCTCGCGGCGGATTGTCGTCGTTCACAACGGAATCATTGAAAATTACCTGCCGCTCAAGCGGCGTCTCCAGGCCGAAGGTCACACCTTTGTCACCCAAACCGACACCGAAGTCGTGGCACATCTGGTTGGCAAGTATCGCCGTGAGACTGATTCACTGGAAGAAGCCGTCCGGATGGCGGTTCACGAGCTGACCGGGATTTTTGCGATTACGCTGCTGTCTGCCGATGAACCAGATAAAGTGGTCACCGCCCGGATGGGGCCGCCAGTCGTGGTTGGCTTAGGGAAAGACGAATATTTTGTGGCTTCAGACATTCCAGCCATTTTGTACCACACGCGGGACGTGTTTTTCCTGGGTGATGGGGAAATGGCGGTGTTGACAAGGTCAGGTGTGATGGTCAGCGATTTTGACGGCAACCTGGTGACGCCAAACATCCAGCGGATCACCTGGGATCCGATCATGGCAGAAAAGGGTGGCTTTAAGCACTTTATGCTCAAGGAAATCTATGAGCAGCCGCGTGCCGTGCGGGAAACACTGGCTGGCCGGACTTCACTCGATGATGGTCGGATTTACCTGGATGAAATGGACGTGCGACCTGATGAATGGCGGCGGTTTACCAACATCAAAATTGCCGCCTGCGGGACAAGCTGGCACGCCGGGCTGGTTGGCAAATATATCATCGAGGAAATTGCCCGGGTTCCAGTCGAAATTGATTACGCGAGCGAGTTTCGCTATCGCAACCCGATTGTGGATGAAAACACGCTCGTGATTGTGATTACCCAGTCGGGCGAAACGGCTGATACGATTGCGGCCCTGCGCGAAGTCAAACAGCGTGGTTGCCCGGTGATTGCCATTTGCAATGTGCAGGGTTCGATGGCGACCCGCGAAGCTGGCGGTACGATTTTGACCCATGCCGGGCCGGAAATCGGTGTGGCTTCGACCAAAGCCTTTACTTCGCAAATCATCGCGCTGTATTTATTTGCGCTCTTTCTGGCCCAGCAGCGGCAGACGATTGACACTGAAACGTCACTTCGTCACGTCGCACAACTCAACGAGCTTCCTGTCAAGATCGAGTTGTTGCTCAACCAGGACGACACAATTTCCGACCTGACCAAAGAACTCTTCCGTTCGACAGATTTTCTGTATCTGGGCCGTGGCGTACAGTTCCCGATTGCGCTCGAAGGCGCCTTGAAACTCAAGGAAATCAGCTATATCCATGCGGAAGGCTTCCCAGCCGGTGAAATGAAGCACGGTCCAAATGCCTTGATTGACGAACGGCTGCCGGTGGTGTTTTTAGCCCCGGTCGAACACGGCAACAAGGTTTCGGAACTGCGCTATGAAAAAACGCTTTCCAACATGGAAGAAGTCCGCGCCCGTGACGGTCAGGTGATTGCGATTGTGACCGAAGGCGACACCAAAGCCGCCGAAATCGCCGACCACGCGATTTTCATTCCTCAGACAAGTGACCTGCTTTCGGCTGTACTGGCCATTGTCCCCCTGCAATTGCTGGCGTATCACATCGCGATTCGGCGCGGCTGTGACGTAGACCAGCCCCGAAACCTCGCCAAGTCGGTAACGGTCGAATAGTTTCTGAAATGGAACGATCTTTGAGCGGAAGCAATGAAAAGATTGAACTTAAAGGAGTTAAATCGGATCTTTTCATCACTTCCGTTTAAGGAAACACTCTCGTACTACAACGAGGTTTCTGCTTTAACCTGCGAAGCAGTGTCGGATGGTGGCCGGAAACCTGGTTTCTTTGTTCAAACCTCGTTGTAGTCCTGGTTCTGAGTTTCAAAGACCTTTGACGTTTTTGTGGTGCTCTTATGGATCAAACAGACTTACTCAAACTATTACAAGAGTTGATGGCTTTGCCGGCGGAAACAGAGTGGTTTGAATTCAAAGAAGCCAAAAATAATTTTCACTTCGACAATTTAGGGGAATACTTTTCAGCTTTGAGTAACGAAGCCAGCCTGAAAAAGCAACCAGCAGGCTGGTTGATCTTTGGTGTAACTGATAAACGCCAAATTTGTGGATCAACTTATCGTCCAAATCGTGCGAACCTTGACAGCTTAAAAAAAGAGGTAAGCCAGCATCTGAACAACTACCTGACTTTTGAGGAAATATATGAACTCTCAACGCCAGGTGGACGCGTGATCCTCTTTCAAATTCCTCCAGCTATGCGAGGTGTCCCAACTTCCTGGAAAGGTCATTTTTATGGCCGTGCCGCAGAATCTCTTGGTCCTTTAAGCTTGCTTGAAATTGAGCAGATTCGACAACAGTCAGAGGGTGAAGATTGGTCAGCCGGGATTTGTCAAGCAGCGACACTTGACGATCTTGACCCACTGGCAATTACCTTTGCACGGCAGGAATTCAAGAAAAAAAATAAT
>DAOQNB010000245.1:0-7647 GCA_035335845.1 Acidobacteriota bacterium
TATTGGTTCCAAAGTACCAAGTACCAAGTACCAAGTACCAAGTACCAAGTACCAAGTACCAAGTACCAGGCACTGTCTCAAGAGTTTGCTCGGAAGGGAAAAAGGTTGATAAACTCCTTTTACCCCTGAATTCACCAATCCTCCACCCTTCCTTCGAGCAATCGCCAACCTTTAACCCGTAAGGTTGGGCCAATGGTAGTAAATTACTCCGTAATTTTATTTTGTCAACCTTTTTATTTTGGGAAGGCGGAAAAGAAAGAGAGCACCTGTATGGCAAATGATATAAGCCAGTCAGACCAGAAGCGCAACCAGAAATTTGTCTGGCTGATGGTGTTTGGCTTCTTTACCATCAACTTTTTGTTATTGTTTTCCTATCGCTATCTGGATGATTTAACACGGTTTAAATCCGGCACATTTCTCACCCGGCTGATTGAAGAAATGACGGGTGCCTATACGGCCATGTTGTTGGTCCCAATCGTGTTTTGGTCGTCACGCCAGTTTCGACTCTATCGCCCGCACCTGCTCAAATCACTGGCGGCTCACCTTGGTACGGTGCTATTTCAATCATTTTTGCATACGTCGTTGATGGCCGTGACCCGGCAGGCTATTTTTTTTCTGTTTGGGCTTGGGGTTTACGATTACGGATATATGCCGTTGCGCTATCTGATGGAATTTCCCAACCAGTTGCTCTGGTATTCAGCCGTGGTTGGATTTATTCACCTCTTTGATCGCTATCAGGAATTGCGCGACCAGGAACTGCGGGCCTCACGACTTGAATCACAACTCGCTCAATCCCGGCTGCAGGCACTGCAACTGCAACTCCAACCGCATTTTCTGTTTAACACGCTCAACACCATCTCAGCCGTGCTCTATGAAGACATCGAAAAAGCTGACCGGATGATTGCCCGGCTGAGTGATTTCCTCCGAGCCACCCTCAAAACTGCCAGTTCCCAGCAAATTTCACTCAGCGACGAAATTGAATTCCTGAACCTTTACCTTGAAATTATGCAGGCCCGGTTTGAAGAACAACTCGCCGTCACGCTGGAAATTGAAGCCGAAGCCCGACCGGCGCTGGTGCCCCGGCTGGTCCTGCAGCCACTGGTCGAAAATGCACTCAAACACGGCGTTGACCAGACCACGGGAAAGATTCGGATTGATGTTTCGGCCAAAATTAACGGGGCGCATCTGGAACTTGAAGTCAGCGACCAGGGGCCAGGCTTGAATGGAAATGGATTGGCGTCGGAATCAACCAAAGTTGGGCTGGCCAATTTGCGCGAACGCCTGCAAGTGCTCTATCCCGAACATCATACGCTGGCGGTTCACAATGGTGACCACGCCGGGCTGACCGTTCATATGACCTTGCCGTTGCAAACTTCGCTCCAGGAGAAAGTACCGGCATGACGCTGATTCGAACGCTGATTGTGGATGACGAAGGTCCAGCCCGTCGCAAAATCCGCCGGTTGCTCGAAACTGACCCGGAAATTGAAGTGATTGGCGAAGCGGCCACCGGCCCAGAAGCGCTGGCACAGATTCGAAGCCTCAAGCCGGGGCTGGTCTTTTTGGATATTCAAATGCCAGGAATGAATGGACTTGAGCTGGCAAAAGCCATTGCAGGAGAACCAAACCCGGTGGTGGTGTTTATCACCGCGTTTGACCAGCATGCGCTCCGGGCGTTTGAAGTCCAGGCCGTGGACTACCTGCTCAAACCCTTTGATCCGGATCGGTTCCGGCAGGCGCTTGCGCGAGCCAAAGAACAGGTCAAGCTTCGCACCAATCGTGATTTGAGCCACAATCTGCAATCGCTGCTGGCGCAATTACAGCCGACCCCGCCCGTCTTTCCAGACCGCATCCTGATTGAACTCGACGAACGGGCTTTTTTTCTGGCAGTTGAAAAAATCCACCGGGTTGAAGCCGCCAAAAATTACATCAATCTGCATACCCAAACCGAAACCCACACCTTGCGCAGCACCCTCGAAAGCTTTGCCCTCAAACTCAACCCGCAAAAATTTGTCCAGGTCAATCGCTCAAGCATTGTCAACCTGGACCGCATCCGTGAACTCCAGCCCTGGTTTCACGGCGAATATCGCATCATCCTCACCGATGGCACCGAATTGATGTGGACCCGGCGCTACGTTGGCCGCGCAGCCGAACTCCTCAACCGGAACAGAATGAAGAATGAAGAATGAAGAATTGAGAATGAAACCCATCTGTAGCCGGTAAATCCATATTTTTTAACAACTCCTCCGGCTATCCCCAATCACCCTTTCACGTTGTCATCTGGTCACCCAGATCCAGTCGGCGGTGGGGCCAGGCCCGTCTATCCCTGCTTCAGGCCCAGTCGTCCCAGCCCAATTGTCAAACCAGCCTGAAACTATAAATGATGCGTTATGAATTATGAAAAAGCCGACTTTTCAACCTTTAGTTGAAATCCGCCAGTTATATCAGAAGAAACCTATCTCATTGAATGAAAGATATTTAGCTGGCATAGACCTCATAATTCATCATTCATAACTCATAATTCCAAGAGGTGCGATATGAACCGGGATTCGTGGCGTCTTTCGACTGATGTGAAGATTTTATTATTTCTGGCCGGGCTTAAACTCCTGATTCATTTATTTGCCATCAAAGGCTACGGCTATTTTCGGGATGAGTTTTACTACCTGGCATGTGGCGAGCATCTCGCCTTTGGGTATGTTGATCATCCGCCGATGGTGGCCGTTGTGGCTAAACTGGCAACGACATTGTTTGGTGAGTCGCTGCTGGCAATTCGGATTTTGCCGGCATTGTGCGGTGCGACAATCACCTTTTTGACCGGCTATCTGACAGGTGAATTAGGTGGAAATCGAGCCGCGCAAATTCTGGCAGCCATCGCTTCGATTGGGGCGCCGGTGTTTTTAAACATCCATAACTACCTGTCAATGAACGCCTTCGATCACCTGTTCTGGCTCCTTGGAGCGCTGGTGCTTGTAGCGATTCTCAAACAGGATGAGCCAAAATTGTGGGTCTGGTTTGGTCTGGTCGCAGGACTGGGGCTGGAAAATAAAGTGTCCATGCTCTTTCTGTGTTTCGGTGTGTTTGTCGGACTGCTGCTCACACCGGCCAGAAAATATTTTCTTTCCAAATGGATTTGGATTGGTGCTGGACTCGCCTTGCTTTTATTTCTTCCAAATATCATCTGGCAAATTACGCATGACTTTCCAACGCTTGAATTTATGCGCAATGCCCAGCGCTATAAAAACTATCAAATCTCCCCATCGGAGTTTTTGATTCAGGTCACGCTGGAAGCCAATCCGTTCACGCTTCCGTTGACGCTGGGGAGTTTGTTCTTTTTCTTTGTTTTGCGTGAAGGAAAACCATTTCGGCTCCTGGGCTGGATGTTTGTGGCAATTCTGGGATTGTTTTTAGTCCAGAAGGCAAAACCCTACTATCTGGCACCGATTCTGCCGGTGCTGTTTGCGGCTGGGGGCGTTTCAATTGAAATCCTGAGTCGTCAACGGTGGGGACGGTTTCTCCCTCCGACATATGCCACGGTACTGGTGGTGGGAGGAATCATCGTTGCGCCGCTCGCCATGCCGCTACTGCCGGAAGAAACCTTCATCAGCTATGCCAAATCACTCAAAATCACTGGCACCAAGTCTGAAAATCACAAAATGGGCAAATTGCCACAATTTTTTGCTGATATGCATGGCTGGGAAAAAATGGTGGTCACCGTGGCAGAGGTATTTCACAAACTGCCCGCCGAAGAGCAGAAAAAGTGCGGAATTTATGCCCAAAACTATGGTGAAGCCGGGGCCGTGGACTTTTTTGGCAAACGCTATGGATTACCGAAAGCCATCTGTGGGCACAACAATTATTTCCTTTGGGGACCCGGCACTCAAACCGGCGAGGTCATGATCATCATTGGTGGAGACGCCGAGGATCATGAACAATCTTTTGAAGAAGTTAAAATTGAAGGCGTGTTTGTTGATGAGTATGCGATGCCCTATGAAAACAACCTGCCGATCTTTGTTTGCCGGCGCTTAAAGAAGCCGATGACTGAGGTCTGGCCAAAGACAAAGCACTTTATTTAGTGGGGTTCCGGGTTCCGGGTTCCGGGTTCCGGGTTCCGGGTTCCAGGTTCCAGGTTCTTCGAAGGGATGAGGGATTAGGGATGAGGGATGAAAGAAATCACCTTTTCACCCTATCAGTGTATCCTGGTTTTCGCCGCGTAGCGGTGACTGAATTGAGGCAGGTCGTTTACGACCTGTAAATAGAGATCAAAATTCGAAAACCCGGAACCCGGAACCCGGAACCCTATTATGCAATCATCATACTGGCAATAAACCCAGCAATCGCCATCAGTACGGCACCCTGGATCCCTGCCAGAATGTCATCGCCCATAATGCCAAGCCCACTTTCCAGTCGCTCTAAATCTCTGACTGGATAGGGTTTGAGAATATCCAACCCACGAAATACGAAAAACCCAACCAGTGTCCAGGCTTCGAAACTCCAGGCAACTTTGGCCAGATTCGGAGTCAGAGAAAGGAAAAGGTAGGTAATAAGCTGGCCGGCGACTTCGTCAACCACGACTTCGTTGGGATCTTTGTATCCGAAGAAGTGCTCCGCTCGATTGCTGGCCCAAATTCCGGTATAGGAAACCACCACGCACACCAGCATCAACGGCAAAACCGAAGCCGTGCTAAAGGGCGAAAACCAGCCGAGTTTGGCAGCCCCATAATAGCCAATCACGGCTACGGCAGAGCCAAACGTTCCGGGTGCAACCGGTGCATATCCTGACAACAATCCAGTTGCCCAAATTAAGGCAATATAATCAACCACGCCACTCGGCGGAGTAATCGGCAACTTTTTGTCTTCGGTGAGTTGTTTTCGTAATTTCATAGTCTTTCAGGATGGCAAAAGGGCGCGGCAACCAGCAGCGCCCTTCTTTCTTTGAGTTCAGCTTGTCTGATAGGTATCTCAATCTGCAATGAAATGATCGTATTAGAAAACAGTCAAGTAGTTCAATCAAATAAACTTATCGAACTACTGACTACGGACTAATAACTACAAACTGGCACCAGATGGTCATTCAGCCCGCTCTGGAACAGGATGAACAGCCGAAAAATCGTGTTCGATCCGTTTGACATACTGGCCAAGCAGCTCCTGCACCCGGTCATAATTGGGTGAATGCACGATCAGACCAACGTGGTGGCTTCGCTTGACTCGATAAATGATTTCCGGGTCAGTGTACGCTGAAGTATCCGGGAATTCCTGTTTGGCCAGTGACAGTGCAATTCCAGCGTATTCATCGCGTTCGGGGACCAGGGTATAAGGGTGTTCACCCCGGTTCAGCTCGATGGTCGCCCATTCGCGCCAGATGTTGACACCGGTCGCGGCTTCGAGGGTTTCGGCGATGTAAGCACCACCGACGCGAGCCGCAATTTCCAGAAAATAAAATTTCCCGTCTTCAGTGCTCTTAATAAATTCCGCGTGCGTGGCCCCGCGAACCAGCCCTAAGCCTTTGATCAGATTGATGTTTTCTTCGAGCAAAGCTTTTCGGTCGTCAGAATCATGTTCCAGCGTGTAGGTCACAAAGACTCCGCCATCGTGGGCGACATTCATCGGAGGACGCCCATAGCGGTTGGTCCCGGCAAACACAACCTGGCTGTTTTCGACCAGTGAATCAACGTGATAGACATCGCCGGCGACATATTTTTCGAGCAGGTAATAAGATGAGCGTTCGGTCAGGGCGGGTCGCGCGTCCAGAATATCAATCGTGCGCCAGACCTGTTCTGAGTCGTGCATTTTCTTGATGCCAATGGCGGACACATCCGACCGGGGCTTCATCACCCACGGCGGCGGCACCCGGCGCATATATTCTGCCAACTCATCATAGTTGAGCACGTGCACAAAATCGGGAACCGGCACACCAGCATCCCGCGCCTGCACTCGCATGGCCAGCTTGTCACGAAAGTGGCGGGCGGTGGTGCTGCCCATTCCAGGAATCCGCAGGTGCTCGCGGATCAATGCGGCTGTCAGCACGTCAAATTCTTCAAGCGCCACAATCCGATCCAGTTTCATCCGACGGGCAACCTGGCTCACAGTGTGAATAAACAATTCCGGGCTGGCATCATTGGGAACCGCGATAATTTCATCCAGGCTCTCACGCGGCCATTCTTCGCGGAGCAGCTTTTCCTTGGTCACCAAAATAACCCGGCAGCCTTGTTTTTTGCATTCTTCGATAAATTCAGCACCCTTAAAATAGCTTGCCAGACACACGACGTTTAATTGACGAGATTGTGATTCGGTCACAGTCCACCTCTTTTCAGATAAATTTTGAGTTGTATGAAAACACAGCGCAGTAGTTAGAGGTCAGTTGAAAACTGATGGGGGAGAACACACCTTATTGCTTTTTTTGTCGCTTCAGTCAAGGCAAAGGCGACAGCCATCTAGAATGGTCAAATACTGAAGGCGCGAAAGAGTAACTAGCAAGACAGTGGATAGCCAAGGAAAGAAATACCGAAATAGTTGAAAAGGTTGAGGTTATTTGGCGAAAGATCTTTTTCAGAATCAATACTGAACTATTTCACTACGTCGCTAGTTCGCTATAGATTTTCAGAATAAGAAACCACGGAATACACAGAATACACAGAAAATAAATCCAGACTTTTCAATCGTTTCTGAAATTTCCCACAATAGAAAATCAGGAAATATTTATCTGAAATGCTATAGTTCGCTTTAGTTGGTCGAAACCAGTTGAATTTGCCCAAGTTTGGTACTGAACAACAGGGATGGCCCGCCGCCATTGAGCTTCTTTTGAAGAACATTCCCAAATGGCGCGTCCAGATCCTCGCCTTCTTCAGGGGGGATGGTATAAGCGATTTTCAGTTGCTGGGTTGCGGCCAGGGTTAAATCAGCCGCGTAGGGAGTCGGAAGACGAAGCTCAATATTGCCAACTCCAAGTTGCAGGTTTAAGCCACTTCCCCGCCAGGTCGAGCCACCACAAACCACCAGGGCCTCACCGTTGGCGATCCGTCCCACAACAACGCCACCCAGTCCATACAATGTCGCCTTCCCGGCATGAATATTGAAATTTAACCCGCCATAGACATTGCCGATTGAAAGATCGCCCTGGATCTGTTCGATTTCAAGGTCGGTAAAGTCTGGTACCCGAAGCACATAGTCAATACGATAGGGAATTTTCTGCAACCGGCCAGGCACCTGGTTGTCATACTCTTTCTTTTGCTTGCGATCCATTTTGGCCTGTGGTCCGATTGAAGCCAGCACCCAGGTCATGGCATCGGTTGAAAGCGCAAATCCAGTGTTTTGGGCCAGAATTTCCAAATCAGCCTCCGTTTTGGCCTCAACCACAATTTTGGCCTGAATCGTCAGCTCTCGTTTTGACCAGCCTTCAATCGAAATATTCCCCACCGGCGGCATAGAGATCTTTAAGCCTCGGGCGTATGAAAACCCAAACCGTTTCTCCTGGGTATATTCCTTGCGCAGAAGTGCCGCTGGTACCGCTTCTTTCACCTGCGGTTGGGCTGATTTCTCAGGTTTGGCTGTTTCCTGAGCCAGCATTGGCATACTGACTGCCATCAGCCCAAACAGCAGCCACAGGATATTCTTTTTGAGGATTAACATAATTTGGTCCTTCGGCCTCTAGTT
>DAOQNB010000246.1:0-7624 GCA_035335845.1 Acidobacteriota bacterium
CCAAGAACCAAGAACCAAGAACCAAGAACCAAGAACCAAGAACCAAGAACCAAATTGTTTCTTCATTCTTCATTCTTCATTCTTCATTCTTCATTCTTCATTCTTCATTCACCACTCCTTAGACCAAATTCATCGGCTTCGGATTTTTTGGATCGGCATAGTCATAAAATCCGCGACCGGTTTTCCGCCCATACAGTTTGGCAGCGACCATCCGGGTGAGGAGCGGCGGTGGCGCAAACCGCTTTTCACGGAATTCGTCAAACATAATCTGGGCAATGTAGTAGGTGGTATCAACGCCGACGAAATCCGTCAATGTAAACGGTCCCATCGGATAGCCACAGCCCAGTTTCATGGCATTGTCAATATCTTCAATTGTGCCAACGCCTTCTTCGAGGGCGCGAATGGCGTCCAGCATATACGGAACGAGTAACCGGTTGACAATAAAGCCAGTTCGATCACTGGTGCGCACCGTGACTTTGCCCAGTTTTTTGCCGAAATCATTCACGGCATCAAAGATTTCAGGGTCAGTCAGAATCGTTTTGACGACTTCCACCAGTTTCATCAACGGCACCGGGTTAAAGAAGTGCACGCCGACAAACCGACGTTGCCGCTCAGGGCTGGTTACCGTCATCATTTGAGTGACTGACAGCGACGACGTATTGCTGGCAAACACGGTTTCTGGTTTGCACAGTTCATCAAGCTTTTTGAATATTTCGTGCTTGATGGGAAGATTTTCAATGATGGCTTCGATGATGATGTCACAGTCGGCCAGGGCTGACAGTTCGAGGCTGCTGGAAAGCCGTCCCAGAATTTCGTCTTTGGCTTCGGCGGTCAGTGTGCCTTTTTCGACGAATTTGGCGAGTGATTTCTGAATGCCGGCCATGCCCTTTTCGAGTGCTTTTTGGTCAGCTTCGACCACCACGGTTTCAAATCCGGCGCTGGCAGCCACCTGGGCAATGCCAGAACCCATCAATCCACATCCAAGAACACCTACTTTTTTAAATTCCATAAGGTATGAGAACCTCCAACGGTAAAATACTAAGGAGCAACGGGAAAGCGAAATAATGAAATAGCGAAAAGAGAGCAAATGGTGAGTCGCGAGTCGTCAATCCAGGAAAGTGAGAAGAAAATTCATCCTGTCATTTGTTATCTGTCATCTCAAGCCGGGCGGAAGAAATCAACCGGGCCGCGTTTTTCAAGCTGGAGTTTGCCTTCGGCAACTGCCAGATCAAGGTGGGCCTGGGCTTCGGAAACGCCAAGGTAGATGTGAACATCCTTTGTATTTGGAAAGAGATAACGCGAAAGCTCCCAGGCGGTGACCGATTGTTTTTGCTGGACAAACTGAATCACTTTCTGCTGTCGGCGATCAGTGTAATGCACCAGCGTATGAAAATGCTCGGAATAATCAGCAATATCATCGCCATGACCGGTCTGGATATAGGTTGGGGCCATCTCCTTGATGCGCGCCAGCGAACATAAATACTCGGAAAGCGATGGAAAGCGACGCTGTTCGTCAACTGGATCCGCGTGTAGCGTCGGATTGGGTGTGATGTGTTTCAGCAGGGTATCTGCCGCCAGCAAATGCCGGGTGCTTTCGCGCAACAGACAAATGCTGCCAGGGGTATGCCCCGGCGTATGCACCACGCGTAGCGCCGAATTTTGGAACAGGATTTCGTCTTCGTCTTTGAGCGTGTCTACGTCAAGCAGGTGATAGGCCAGTTCTTTAACCGATTCATATCCAGCTTTAAACCCTTGAGTGACTTCATTTGGAACACCCGCCCGGTGGAGCAACGTGTTATGGCAGGTGTAGTCTGGATCGCGTTTCAGGCGTGGCGCATCCCAATCGTGAATAAAGACGCGTGCGCCAGAGACTTCCTGAACTCTGCCAGCCAGCCCAAAATGGTCGGTATGAGCATGTGAAATAAGAATGCGCCGGAGGTCACGGACTTCGCGACCTACCCGGCGCAGTTCAGCCTGCAGGGCATTCCAGGCTTCGTCGGTATTGGGACCGACATCCACCAACGTCAATGGGTCCTGGTCAATCAGGTAGACATTCACCGGACCGACATAAAATGGCGTTGGAACGGTAAGTTTGTGGATATTCATTGGCATTTTGGTTTGTCGTCAGTCGTCAGTAGACCAAACCCAGGTACTTTCGTCTGATGATTTCCTGGAAAGAATTGTTCGTAAACAGATCAAATAGAACAAAATACACTTGACAGATAACTCAAAACCCCAACATTTGACGACTGACGACTGATGACTGACTACTGATTATTGTCTTCCTCGTTTTGCGGCTGGTCTTTGGATGGTTCAAACTTGACACCTGGTGCTGATGTGTCGCCAGCGGCTGAAGTCTTTTTCGTCAATCCCAGTTTGGCCAGTGCGTGAGCCGTTGGCATCCCGGTTTCCTTGATTCCGTTGGCGCGTTGGAACGCGCTCATGGCTTCACGCGTGGCTGAATCATATTCACCGGTCATTTCACCTTGATAGAACCCGGCTTTTTTCAATGCATCCTGGATTTCGGTGACCCGGTCTGAAGGAATTTGAGCCCGAGGCGGTGTCCGTGGGGCGCGTGGTGTGCTGGCCACTGGGGCGCTGTAGCGGGCGCGTCCGCGCCGACCCCGACGTGAGTACACGACACGGCGGCCTCCGCGACGAGCGCGGGTATAACGAGCCTTTCCACGCCGACTCCGACTTGAGCGGGCACTGGTTTTCCCACGGCTTTTCTTGCTGCTGGCGCGGGTCCGCGAGCGGCTGGATTTACTGGCACGGGCTGATTTTTTGGCACCGCCAGAGCGTTTGGCGGCTGATCGTTTAGCCGCTGCGCGTTTGCGCTGGCTGGCAAAAAGGTTTTCGGGGAAAAAACCGGCAGTGAGCACAAAGCCGATGACAAAGGCGGCCAGCGTTCGACGAAACAACAAAAAAGAAGGCATGGGTACTGCTCCACAAGTGATTGGGTCGGCCTGGAACGGAAGGAAAACCCCCAGAAGTGAGGGCCAACCGGGTAAAAGGGTTCGCATTATGCCACTCAAGGCTCAAGGCTCTCAAGGTGGTTCAACGGTGAAAGTGCATTCAACTGGTATTACAGGATTGGCGGCGGCGACTGGTAACGATTGAATCAAAACCGCCAGACCCGTATGCCGCCTGATCCAGATGCGAAGGAAAAATCATGCTGCTTCACGTGGTAAAGAGGGATTTTATGGTATAGTTGGGCCGGATTTTTTGAAATTCCAGCTTCTTGGGCTCAGAAAATCAGGACCTTGACGTTGTTTTCTTTTTTCCTCAAAAATGCAGAACCGCTGCTGTTTGTCATCAAGGCATTCCCGGGAAGCAGATAAAAAGTCCGTCCGCCGCCAAAGTTTTGATCACTGATTGGTTGTGTGTCTCTTCAGATGTCTCCTGATCCAAAATGTTTGACCCGATCTGGGCAGAAAAAATTTCACATTTGGACAGTGTTGGGGATGTGGCTATCCCTGGGTGTCACGCTGTGTCTGCTTTCTGGTTCCGTTTTTGCCCTCGATCCACAAAAAAGCCTGACTCAGTATGGGCACGATGTCTGGCAGGATGGATTGCCGCATACATCAATTCTTTCCCTGTGTCAGACCAGGGATGGATATTTATGGTTTGGAACCCACGAAGGTCTGGTTCGATTTAATGGCACAGAGTTTACGGTCTTTGACAAGCACAATACCCCGGAAATGAAAGGCAACAGTATCTGGTCACTGTTTGAGGACCGGTCAGGTCGGTTGTGGATTGGTACTCTCAGCGGCGGTCTGGTGTGTTACCAGAATCGTGCTTTTCGAGCCTATTCAATGCGTGATGGACTGGCTGGCGACTTTGTGTATGCCTTTTGTGAAGATGCCGCCGGAGATATCTGGGTTGGCACCAAATCGGGACTCAGCCGGCTGGTCAACGACCGGTTTGAATCATTTACCACATATCATGGCCTTTCGAGCAATAATATTCTCTCTCTGTGTGCCGATACGAGCGGAGATATCTGGATCGGCACCGATGGTGGCGGGCTGAACCGATTTCATCAAGGCCAGTTTACAAAAGTCGAAGGGCTGCCGCACGCCACGGTCTCATCGCTCTGGTGCGGGCGAAACGGACGGCTGTGGGTTGGTTTGTATGGTGGTGGATTTGGGTATTTTGAGCAGGGAAAATTTGTTGGGTACACCCAGCGCGATGGCTTATCGAGCAATCTGGTCTGGACCTTGCTTGAAGATCCAGCCGGGACGCTCTGGGTTGGTACTGAAGGCGGCGGCCTGAATCGGTTTCAAAATGGAGTCCTTCAGGTATACACCACACGCCAGGGACTCTCACAGGATTATGCCCGATCACTGTGCGTGGACTTTGAGGGGAGCCTCTGGATTGGCACCAATGCCGGGTTGAATCGCCTAAAAGATGGAAAATTCATCAATTATTCAACTCAGGAAGGATTGTCAAACAACAATATCCGCTCAGTTTTAGAAGATCGTGTCGGACGGATGTGGATTGGGACCGATGGCGGCGGCGTGAATTGTCTCTACAAGGGAACCGTTACGACCTATTCCACTGCCAATGGGCTGTCAAACAATCTGGTGAAGTCCATTTGCGAAGACCATCTGGGGCGACTCTGGTTTGGCACCACTGGCGGCGGAGTTGATTGTTGGGCTGACGGGCGATTTACGGCGCACTTAAACACCAAAAATGGTCTCACCAACGACGTGGTGTATGCCCTGGCTGAAGACCCGCTCGGGCGAATTTGGGTGGGCACCTATGGTGGTGGTGTGAATTGCGTGCAGGATGGCAAAGTGATCGCGACCTATAGCGTGGCAAATGGTCTCGCCCATAATGTCATCCGGTCCGTATTTGTTGATCGCCAGGGGGTTGTTTGGATCGGCACCGATGGTGGCGGAATCAACTGCATCAAAGATGGCGTCCTTACGACCCTGTCGTCACGCGATGGGTTATCAAGCGATATTGTCTTTTCATTTTATGAAGACTCAGCCGATGCGCTCTGGATTGGAACCAATAGTGGTCTCAATCGGTTGAAAGACGGTCGCGTGACCGTCTTTACCACGCAACAGGGGTTGTTTGACGATAAGATTTTCCAGATTTTGGAAGACAGCGATGGATTTTTGTGGATGAGTTGTAACAAAGGGGTGTTTCAAGTCCGGCGGGCTGACCTTGAGCAGGTTGGACGTGGCGAAATTCCCCTGGCACAGTCAGTTGTGTATGGCAAAGCCGATGGCATGCGCTCCAGCCAGTGCAACGGGGCCTCACAGCCAGCCGGCTGGAAAGCGCGTAATGGCCTGTTGTGGTTTCCCACCATGGCCGGAGTCACAGTGATTGATCCCCGGCATATTCCAATCAACACTATGCCGCCGCCGGTTGTCATTGAGAAAGTTCTGGTCAATAACGAACCCCTTTCGCTCTATCCCCAACGTCAAATTGAACTTGCCCCCGGAAAAGAAAATTTCGAGTTTTATTATGCCGGACTCAGTTTGCTGGTGCCTGAGAAAGTCACGTTCCAGTACCGGCTTGAGGGATTTGATTCAGACTGGAAATCAGCCGATACGCGCCGGGTTGCGTTTTACACTAACGTGCCGCCAGGCAAGTATCGGTTTGTCGTTCGGGCTCAAAATAACGACGGTATCTGGAGCACAGCGCCAGCCACGGTTGAGTTCAGGCTGCAACCTCATTTTTACCAGTCAGGCTGGGCAATTTTCCTGATGACCGGTATTGTGATTGGCGGTGTGTATGGTGGTACCCAGTTGCGGTTGCGAACACTGCACCAGCGAAATGAACGTCTTGAAGCCCGGATTCGAGCCCGGACCCTCGAACTGGCACAAACCATTGATCAGCTTCGAGTTTCTGAAAAAAATGCGCTTGAACTCAAGGACAAGGCCCTTGAGGCTGAGCGGAAAGCCCTGGAAGCGAGTGCGACCAAAAGCATGTTTTTGGCCAATATGAGCCACGAAATCCGGACCCCCATGAATGGGGTTCTGGGTATGCTGGAATTACTGCTTGAAACCCGACTGGCGACTGACCAGCAAGAATATGCTTCGATTGCGCATCACTCAGCCGAGTCATTGTTGCAGATTATCAATGACATTCTGGATTTTTCGAAGGTTGAATCCGGCAAACTGCAACTGGAACTGGTGGCCTTTGATTTGACCCGCACCGTGATTGAAAGTGTTGAGCTTTTTGCCCGTCAGGCCCATCAAAAGGGGATCGAACTGGCCTATTTTATTGCCGAGGATGTCCCGGCCTGGGTACAGGGCGACCCGGTTCGACTCCGGCAAGTGATCCTCAACCTGGTTGGCAATGCTGTTAAATTCACTCAGGCCGGACACGTTGCCTTGCGCGTCACAGTTGAATCAGCCCTATCCGATACCGTTTACCTCCGGTTTGAGGTCACCGATACCGGGATTGGTATTCCCACAACCATCACCACCCATATTTTTGAATCTTTTTCACAGGCTGATGGCTCCACCACTCGTCAGTTTGGTGGTACAGGATTGGGGCTGGCCATTTCCAAACAGTTTGCCGAACTGATGAACGGGCAGATTGGGGTTGAAAGTACGGTTGGAAAGGGAAGTACTTTTTGGTTTACAGCTCAGCTTGGACTGACCTCCCAGTCTGCAGCCTTGAGCCCCTCAGGTGCCGAAGTGGCCCTCCCTCAACCTGATTTTTCGCAGCTTCGGGTCCTGGTTGTTGAACATTCTGAAATTGTACGCGAGACCTGCCAGACCTATCTGGGCCGATGGGGAATCAAGTGCGACATAGCTGAAGAGGGATTGCAGGCCCTCGGTTTGCTTCGTGCCGCCGTCAAAACCGGTGACCCGTTTCATCTGTTGCTCATTGAAAAAGAGTTACCTGAAATGAATGGGTTGGCGGTGATCAGCATGGTTAAGTCCGTGCCGACGCTTGCCGCAATCCGGATTTTCCTTCTGACCCCGGTTGATCAGATCTTGACTGACACTGAACTCAAGGACATGGGGGTTGAAGCACGGATCCCGAAGCCAGTGAATCCATTCCATCTAAAGTCTTTGCTCACTTCAACCTTTGTCTCTGTCAATCAAGAAGAAATGGCCAACAGGAAGAAGTTTGACGCAACAGACTTCTCTCTTACAAACCCGCCGCTGCCAGAACAAAACACATCAAAGCGCAACGGGTTGATCCTGGTGGTTGAGGACAATCCGGTAAACCAAAAGTTGACCGTCCGGTTGCTGGAAAAACGTGGGTACCGGGTTGAGGTGGTTGAAAATGGACAGGAAGCCATTCGCGCCTTGCAGCAGGGAATCTATGACCTGGTCTTTATGGATTGCCAGATGCCTGAGATGGATGGGTATGAAGCGACACGTCTGATCCGGCAACTGGAATCTCTCAACCAGTTAGGTCACTCGAAACAAAAAAACAGTCCTTCAAACGGGATCAGTTTCCGCATTCCCATCATCGCCTTGACCGCCAACGCCATGATCGGAGATCGCGAAAAATGCCTGGCCGCTGGTATGGATGAATATCTTTCCAAACCGCTTAAACGGCACGAGTTGGATGCTGTCCTGCTCCAGTGGATGCGGGCTGAATGAAGAATGAAGAATGAAGAATGAAGAATGAAGAATTGAGAATGAAGAAT
>DAOQNB010000247.1:0-7608 GCA_035335845.1 Acidobacteriota bacterium
CCAAGATCGTGTCCCTCCCCCCCTCCTTAGAGTCTTTTGTTGAAACGTTGCCTGATGAAGCCGCTGCCCGAAGATTTGCAGAGCGGCTCGTTGATGAACATCCAATGCTGGCTGAACGCCTCTGGCAACGCCCCGAAGTGTTAACCTGGATTCTGACGTTGAGTTCCTATAGTTCATGGCTTGGTGAAACACTGCTCCAGCGTCCGGAATTTCTTTCCTGGCTCGAACGCGAACCCCATTTAAACGAAGCCAAATCACGTGATGACCTGTCGCAGGAACTGGCCCGCATGGCGGTGATGCAGTCCACGCTCGAACCTTCGGTTTTGTTGTCGCGGTTCAAACGACGTGAGTGGGTCCGGATTTATTTGCGTGACTGCCTGAACCGCTGCTCGCTTTCAGAAGTAACGGAAGAACTTTCTCATGTGGCAGATGTCATTCTGGGTTATGCGCTTGAACGTTGTCGCTCAACGCTGATTTCCCGCTATGGAACACCGATGATTCGGGATGAACGCGGACGAAGTTCACCAGCGACGTTTGCCGTTCTGTCACTAGGTAAACTTGGCAGCCACGAATTGAACTATTCGTCAGACATTGATTTGTTGTTTTTATACTCGGGACAGGGTGAAACTGAAGGTGGGGGCGAAGGGTCATTGCGCAACCGTGAATTTTTCACCCGGCTGGCTGAAAACCTGCTCCGAATGGTGGGGTCATTAACGGCGCCGGAAGGCGCTGCTTTCCGAATTGACGTTCGGTTACGCCCACGCGGACGCGACGGAGCACTTGTGGTTCCGACAAATGAAGCCACCAGTTACTATCGGAATGAAGCCCAAAACTGGGAACGTCTGGCAATGCTCCGGGCACGTGGTTCGGCGGGCGATATCCAGCTTGCTCAAGATTTTCTGGATTCGATCCAGGAGTCAATTTATCTGGCCGAACCACTCGAAGTCGCCTTGCGGGATGTCCGACTGTCCAAAGAAAAAATTGACCGCAAGCAGGCTGAACGCAGCAGCGGCTATAATGTCAAACTTGGAAAAGGCGGCATCCGCGAAATTGAATTTATTGCCCAGGCGTTGATGGTGTGCCACGGAGGCAAAGATACCTGGCTCCGCTCACCCCAAACGTTGATTGCCCTCCAACGGCTGGCTGAAAAAGGCCATCTTTCCGAAACTGAACGGTCCCAACTTGCCGAAGCTTATACGTTTCTGCGTACCTGTGAACATCGCATCCAGATGGAACAAGGCGCTCAGACCCATACCATCCCGCTCGATGAAGAGAAATTAGGGTTGCTGGCGCGGCGGATGGGTTATCAGGGGCCCTATGCCTCACGCATGTTTGCGCTGGCCCTGGCCCGTCATCGCGACCATGTCACCGCGATTTATCAACGCATTTTTGCTGACATTTCACCTGAATCGGCGGCCCCTCCGGCAACCACCACCCGCACCATCGCCACGACACCGGAAGAAGCCCTGCGACAGGCAATCCTCAAAACATTTGCGATGCCCAATTCCGGAATTGCGCAAACCGAACAAAGTTTGTGGATTTCACTGCTCGAAAGTATTTCAGCCCGGTCATGTGACCCCACCCGCGTGCTCACCTTGTTGCGAAATATGGTTGCGTCGTGGGCCGCCTATGTGCGCGATATCCGCTCTAAAATCAACACCGCATCGTCTCTGGCTGAAGCGGGCCCACGGTCCGGGTTTACCACTCGACTGGTCCACCACAAAGATGAGTTCAAGCCCTGGGAAACCGATATGCGGAAACACCTGCTGCCGGACCAAACCGAAGTACTGACCACAGCCGCCCTGGCTGAAGCAGCATCTTTTTGTGAAGCTGGCGAGTTTTTTGCCCAGCATTTGACGCGTCATCCAAAATTGCTTCCATTGCTGGGGAAACCACCGGTCCTGGCCAGCTTTTCGCGCGAGACGCTGGCGGCCCAGTTTGAAGCTGCCCTGGCAAACTGTGTCACCCTGAGTGAAGCCAACGCGGCGTTGCGTCAGATACATTCGGTGGCGTTGCTTGAGATTGGGCGCGCGGATGTCATTTCAGGAGCCCCCCTCCGGGTTATCAACCTGGCCCAAACCGCGCTGGCCGAAGCCGCGATTGAAGCCGCCTGTCAGTTTGCCGGTCAGTATGTGGCCCGCACCTGTGAGTTTGTGTCCCCAATGCCGACCTGGTCAATTCTTGGGTTGGGCCGGCTCGGACACCAGGGCATTGATTATGGTTCCGATCTGGATTTGATTGTGGTGTATGACGAAACGGCACCAACTCCTTTGCCAGGTCTCACCAACTGTCAGGCCGTGGTAAAAATGGTCGAAACCGTCTCCAGTTTGCTGACGGCCCTGACCGCTGATGGAATGCTTTATCGGGTTGATTTTCGATTGCGTCCCGATGGACGAAATGGTCCGCTGGCGGTGAGCAAAAGCGGTTTGTTGAATTATGCCCGTGGAAGAGCCGCCAGTTGGGAACATCTGGCGTATTTGAAAATGCGGCCAGTGGCTGGCAACCTGGAGTTTGGAACCGAACTTCAACAGGCAGCCCGCGAGGTCATTTTTGAGTATGCCCGCCAACGCGGAGACGTTTTGCGCCATGAAGTGGCTGAAATCCGCAGCCGGTTGCAATCTGAGCGAGGTGGTCGGTCACCTGAACGCGATTTCAAATTTGGCATTGGCGCCATGATGGATGTCTATTTCATCACTCGCTATGTGCAAATGCGCGATGGGATTCCAGACCCCCTGGAATATGGCACGATTGCCTTGATTGACAATCTGATCACACGTCAGGCAATTCGACCCGAAGCTGGTCGAATCTTGCGCGACGGATATAACTTTTTACGAACCCTCGACCACGCCATGCGGCTGCTGGTCGAACGTCACACCTCCCGCCTGCCAGCCCAGACAGAATTGCTGGCGCGGATTCTCAAATATCGAGGTGCCTCAGCCTTTGAAGAAGATTATCAACGGCACACGAAAGCCATCCGGACCGTTTACCTGGAGACGTTTTCCTGAGCATTGTGCGTGGAATAAAGCATTTAGACTGCAAAAAGTAAAAAAATTTCAGCTTTATTTCTGCCTTTTTGACGCTTCATTCTTTATTCTTTTATCTTCCTCCGAAGATATTCACATGATCAGGCTGTCAGATTCAGAATCAACTGGTGGCACCTCCCTGAAACCCTGAACCCCCAGGTAGCGCTATGACAACTGGTTCTTTCTATTGTCCCCGGTGTGGTCACCAGCAGGCATCTGAATCCCAAAAGTTCTGTCGAAACTGCGGGTTGCAGGTGGGTAGCATCCACAAATTGTTGCAGACCGACTCGCAAGAAGAACCGGAACTGATACTCAACGAAGATCCATTGCGCCAGCGCGATATCAATCTGGGCTCGGTCCTGATGCTGGTTGTTGTCATCAAAGCCATTGCATTTTTGGAATTTCCCCCGCTTGTGGCAGTTGATCCTTACTTTTTCAGCCTGGCATTTCTGTCACTCGGACTGGGGATATTGCTTTTGCTGTCTCAGTTTACGCACCGACGACGTGGGCTCACCGTCGGCGCCACCCTCACTTTTATGGTGGCACTGGCGGGACTCATTGAGTCGCTCTTCCTGGGCATTGAAATTATTCCATTGTTTGCCGTTCCAGGCATCTTCATCACGTTTACCTGGTGTCGGCTGATTTCGCTGATCCGTCAGGTTTTCGGCGCTCAACCTACGGTTGACACGATGAACCGGACACAGCGCTATACAACTCGTGAACACCTTCCAGCGGGGCAAGTTTCCTTGCCTCCAGGTGACAACCTCAATGCAGTTGATGACTTTGGGCCATTGCCAAACCGACAAACTGTCGGCCAACCAGCAAGTGTGACTGAAAGCACAACTGAATTGCTTAACAATCAGAGTCAGTAAACCTCCTGCCGCATCGTTTGTTGTTGTCTAACCTGCCTTAGCTCAGCACCAGGCCAGATCATTCACTGCTGACTCCTCTCACAAGTTTCACTTCCGTCACACATCATTTCTTCCAGACTCTATCTCTACTTTATGGAGTACTTTACCTTAAAGACAGAGAGATCAACGGAAGAAACCTGTTCTCTTTTCGTCCTTTATTGTGGATATCCTTTTCCTAAAGACTGTATCCCACCACAGTAAAAGCCGTTTGCTCGCCAGATTCGCTTGCTTGAAACAACTCGCTCAGTCAACAGATATCTGTCAAGTGCCTGCATATTTTGACCCGTCAGGGGCCGCCTGAGCCAGCCTGTTTGAACGCAGATCGTCACGTCAGTTTACAACAACAATCACTGGGGGTTTATGCACCGATTGTCTCGACCGTTTCTTTTCATCACTGCCCTGGCTGTGATTGGAACCGCTTTCTGGTTTTCCAACAGCCGTGCAAACAGTGGACTGTTTGCCTTTCAGTCTTCGCCTTTTGGTTCAACCACTCAAACTGGTTCGAAACTTCAATCACAACCTGAACTGCTCCAACTTCGCAAATCGGATGACGGAATTTGGCAGGATGTCGAGCCGTCTCAAATTCAGGCTCGCTATCCGGCGGGTGTCGTTCAGCGAAATGTTGCGCCCATTGCCTTCCGAACCATCAATCTTGATCACCTGGCGCTCAAGCAAATTTTGCAACGTGCCCCGATGGAGTCAGTTGAAACTGGTCTTTCCAGCACGGCGATCATTTCCCTTCCGATGCCGGATGGAAAATTTGCCCGCTTTCGTTTTGTTGAATCGCCAATTATGGAATCTGAGCTGGCGGCCAGATATCCTGATATGAAGACCTACGCCGGTCAGGGAATTGACGACCCAACGGCGGTGGTCCGGTTCGATACGGTGCCACAAGGCTTTCACGCCATCATTCTTTCAGTCCATGGAACAACGTACATTGATCCATACTTGAAAAATAATACCGACCTCTATGCGTCATACTATAAGCGGGATTTCCGCAAAGATGCTGAGCCATTTCGGTGTCTGTTTGAAAATCCGCTTCACGAAGATCCGGAATCAGCCCACGCGACCCGGAACTTCCAGCCCAACGTGCCAACCGGCGCCAACTTACGGACTTACCGTGCCGCAGTGGCCACCACGGGCGAATACACCGCCGCTGCTGGCGGTGGCACACTCGTTGGCGGCCTGGGCGCCGTCATCACCAGCGTCAACCGGGTCAGTGCCGTTTACGAACGTGAACTGGCTATCCGCCTGGTGCTGGTCAACAATGAAGATAAGATCATCTACACCAACTCTGGAACCGATCCTTACAGCAACAGCAGCGCCTCAGCCCTGTTGAGCGAAAACCAGTCTAACCTGGATTCGGTCATTGGTTCTGCCAATTATGACATTGGCCACGTGTTTAGCACCGGCGGTGGTGGACTCGCCGGACTGGGCGTGGTGTGCCGTGCTGGGCAAAAAGCCCGTGGTGAAACGGGTTCGGGCAATCCAGTCGGCGATCCATATGACATTGACTATGTGGCTCACGAAATGGGTCACCAGTTTGGCGGAAACCATCCGTTTAACGGCAACACTGGAAACTGTGCTGGCGGCAATCGAAATGCCTCAACCGCCTATGAAGTCGGCAGCGGCAACACCATCATGGCCTATGCCGGTATTTGCGGCGCCTCAGATATCCAGCCAAACAGCGATGATTATTTCCACGCCATCAGCTATCAGGAAATTGATACGTACACCTCAACGGGGGCGGGCAATTGCGGTGCCAGTACGGTAACTGGAAACACGGCGCCAACCCTTGGGTCACTGACCAACTTCACAATTCCCAACCAGACCCCATTCACGTTGACGGCTTCAGCCAGCGACCCAAATGCAGGTGATGTTTTAACCTACTGCTGGGAAGAATTTGACCTGGGTCCAACCCAGGATCCAACCGTGAGCCCCCGTGACAACGGCTCCGCACCGATTTTCCGGTCCTATGATCCGGTGACCAGCCCATCACGGACGTTCCCGGCACTTCAATATATATTGAATAATGCCAACGTCCCACCGGCGACCATCAGCCTGCCGGGAATTAGCGGAACGTTTGCATCAGGTGAATTTCTGCCGACGACGAACCGGACAATGACCTTCCGGGTGACGGTTCGTGATAACCGGCTCAATGGTGGAGGCGTCAACCGGGGTCAAATGACGGTGACGTCAACCACTTCAGCCGGCCCATTTGCCGTCACCGCACCAAACACGGCCACGTCAGTTGCAATCAATTCGGCGCTCAACGTGACCTGGAATGTGGCGGGGACGACTGCCAACGGTATCAATACCGCCAACGTTCGGATTCTGCTTTCAACCGATGGTGGCTATACCTTCCCGACAGTTCTGGCCGCCACAACACCCAATGATGGAAGCCAGTCAGTGTTGATTCCCAATGACAATGCGTTTGCCACCACCCAGGCACGTGTCAAAGTCGAAGCCATCGGAAATATCTTTTTTGACATTTCAAACACCAACTTCACGATCACCGGCACCAATACGGCGCCGACCGTGAACATCACGAGCAGCGTCACCATTCTGCGTGGCAGCCCATCGGTTACGACGAATGTTGGAACAGTCGCCGATGGCCAGGATACTGCCGGAACACTTGCCGTGGCACTTTCAAATCTGCCATTTGAATTAACGGCATCTGTCAACAACAA
This sequence comes from Acidobacteriota bacterium, assembly GCA_035335845.1. Classification (GTDB taxonomy): domain Bacteria; phylum Acidobacteriota; class Blastocatellia; order Chloracidobacteriales; family Chloracidobacteriaceae; genus JACQXX01. The sequence goes on from DAOQNB010000247.1 coordinate 6,625, forward strand.
CAGCGGAACTCTGGCGGTGACCGCCGCTTCAGAATGTACACTCGTCACAACCAACACCTCGAAAACCTATCCGATCACCGTCACCGTCACCGATAGTGCCGGTGCCACAACCACCAATACCATTAACATTGTGGTGCAGCCAAACCTGACACCAACCCTGGGGAACTATACCAATCCAGCCGCTGTGTTACCTGGCAGCAGCCGCACCGTAACGCCGGCGGCACCACCGGCTGACGGAAACAACGCGATTTCAACCGTCACGGTATCGCCCACCACGCTTCCCGGAGGCGGTACCCTCTCGGTGGATAGTGCTGGCGTGGTAACAGTCAACACCACGGGCGGCACCACCAACGGGACTTACACCGTGTTCGTGACAGTTCAAGACATTTGCGGAGCCGCCGTGGTGAAATCGTTCACCCTGACTGTTTCCGGGCCAGTGGTTACAATTATTCCAGCCGGCTCAACAATTACGGCTGGAAACTGTGGCAGCCCAGCCACCTCGGCGATTGATCCAGGTGAAACCGTAACGGTGAGTTTTGGCCTCCAAAACACGGGCACCACCAATACCTCCAATCTGGTGGCAACTCTCCAGAATTCAGGTGGTATCACCCCAATCACCACCTCGCAAAGCTATGGCGGATTGGTCGGAGGCGGAGCAGCCGTTTCACGTTCCTACCAGTTCACAGCGAACGGTACCTGCGGAGCAACTGTCACAGCAACGCTCCAGTTGCAGGATGGTGTCACCAATCTGGGCAACGCCACTTTTACCTTTGTGTTAGGCGGCGGTGCGGTCACCAATATTTTCACCCAGAATTTTGACGGTGTGACGGCACCCGCCCTGCCCTCTGGCTGGACCACCTCAGTCCTTACTGGATCGGTTGGAAACTGGGCCACCACGTCAACCAATCCAGACACAACAGCCAATACCGCATTTACCAACGGCATTACCTCAGCCGCTTCAAATGCACTGACCTCACCGTCAGT
>DAOQNB010000248.1:0-7594 GCA_035335845.1 Acidobacteriota bacterium
TTCTTTCGGGAAGCCCACTGTTCCATCATTCTGGCGTTTGCCGGTCAAATCAACCGCTGCTTCAACGGCTGAGTTGCCAGCACCCACCACGACAATATTTTGCCCTTTGTAAACACTTGGATCCTGCAACCGATTGACCACTCTGGGGGCGCCATTGGGTGCTTTCAAGTCTTCACCAGGGCAGCCCAGTTTGCGTGGTTCACCGGCTGTGCCAAGCGCGAGAACAACTTTGCGGACCCGATACCCGGCTGGGTTTTTCTCGGTTTTGATCACAAAGATGTCGCCTTCTTTGACGATTTCCTTACAGCCTTCATATTCATTGATCTTAAGGCCAAGTCGTTCAACGGCTTCATCCCACCAGGCCAGCATTTTTTCTTTCAGGTCGCCGGGACCTTCCAGTTTGACAGCACCCAGTTCCGGGTCACCGGGGTTATAGGGGTTAAAGGCCACATACTTGCCTGCCGGGTATTTGTCGGCGATGGTTGAGTATTTCCGACCTTGCTCCAGCGCAACATAGGTTAGACCCCGTTCGGCAGCCCGAGCAACGGCTGAAATTCCGCCCGGACCAATACCAATAATCGCCACGTCGTAGTCAGCACCAGCCGCCCGGCCATCGGTTTGAATACGATCCGCAATTTTGTCCATTGCCGCCCGGCCTTCTTTAATGGCATTGCGGATCAACGGCACGCCTGAAACGTCGCCGACGAGATAGACACCGGCGGCGTGTTCGGTTTCATACCCGTCATTGATCCCCTTGCGGATTGGTTTTGGTGCTTCGCGGATCTTCTTCTTGGTATTGATCAGAACACAGGATTGGGGCACGGTTGGGCAGGCTTGCTGACAACCGGTGTCTTCCATGCACTGTTCATAGTTCACCACAACGGCGTGGTGTTCCTGATCGTCAAAGCCCAGCACATCCTGTGGACAGGCCAGAATACAGTTATGACACCCGATACAGGTTTCATAGTTAATGACGGGTTGTGGCACGGGGCGGGCCCTGGCGGCTTCTTCAGCGCGTTTAATTTGTTCTTTGGACTCCCACCGTTTGGCATAGGTGATGTCGTTGAATTTTACCTTCTTGCGAGATAATTCAATGATGTTGCCTTTGAGCAGGTTTAAGACATTCCGGCGGCGGTTTGAATCAACGGCCAGGAACCCAAGCGCGGTGAGGGGAAGGATGCTAAAGAAAGCCAGCCAGCCATTGACTGACATCCCACCGAATTTGGCCGCAAAAGACGTCCATTGCCAGTCTTTCCCGCCCCGATAGACGCCCTCTGGTGTCCAGACAATCGGCGTGCGATCTTTGCCGGCTTTTTTGAGCGAAGCCAGCGCCACCGTGTCATAACCGTGCTGTGGGTGGCAACTATTACAATCCAGTTTGAAATTGACCGCCAGTTGGTCAAGCTTGCGTTTGCTTTCTTCGTCATAGGTGGCACCGTGGCAAACGCTGCATTTCTCTTCACTGATGACCTTGGCCTTGGCCGCCGGGGTGAAGCCTTCGTGGCAACCTGAGCATTTCCAGTCTTCGCCGGCGGCATTGAGTCCGACACCGTGAACCAGATGGAATTTTTCTTTCGGCCCAATGTTGGCCGGGAAGACCTGTTTCCACTTTGGATTGAGGGGGTCGGTCCAGGTCCATTGACCCGTTTGCCGATTGACCGGGTAGCCAGCGGTGTTGGGATGCGGATTTTTCAGTAACTGGCCTTTGGCATCATGGGCTTTTGGATGGCGAGGGTCATCGCGGTGGCAGTCAATGCACATACTGCGGGCGACTCCAGCCGGCTTGAAATCCTGGCCTTTGTGTTCGGTGTGACAATCAACGCACCCCACATTGGCTTTCTGGTGGGCGGAAATGACTTCTGGATTGAAGTGAGCGGTTTGGTGGCAATCCATACACAGTTTCTGCATGGAGAGAACTGGCGAATGGCAGGCGGCACAATTGTTTTCAGCCGCAATGTTGGCCACAATCTTGGCCCCAACCCGCTGACTGGTATCAGTTGGTTGCTGGGCCAGCGGCAGGTTATGCGGATTAGAAACTTCGCCGGGTGAATAGGCTTTTTCATAGACCACGGCGGCCAGGATCATCGCCAGGATCGCGGCTCCCCCAAAAACATACAGGTATCCGCGTGGCCAGGGACGAACCAGATCAAATGACGGTAGCCAGTTAAATTGTTTTTTGCCCAGATGCAGGTTGTATTGTGCCAGGTCCGGATCGGGTTCTTGCGGGCGCAAGGCCGAAATATCCGCCAGCTTTTGCTCGCCCTGCTCAGCCTGTTTGCGGCGTTCCCAGAACGTGTCGATTGATTCCTGAAATTTTTTCTGTTCGTCGCCTGAAAGCCCGGCCAGCGCCGTCAGCATCCCGGTCTGGCCGCGTTGCAGCCGCATGGTGGCCATGCGGACGGTGCTGCCGCTGCTCTTCATTTGCAACTGCTGGGTTTGTTGAGGCTGTGGGGTCAGCTTTTGTGTCCCCTGACGCTCCATTTCAATTTCCTGGGTTGTTTTTCCATCTTTTTTAAGCTGTTGGGTTTGTCCTGGAAATTGAAGTTGTCCGGTCAGGCTCCCGGTGGTGGTGATTTCATCCAGGAAGGCAAACAAACTTGGATCCAGCTTGATCGTTTTGCCCTCGGCGGCTGCCTGAATTGGATTTCCCAGAATACCAGCCGCCCGATTCCCAGCGGAAACTGAGTCAATCTGGCGATCAATTTCAAGGGTGATTTGATCCGGCACATCAAATGCCGGGCGAATCAGGAAAATTCCAATTTGGATGGTATCACCGGGTTGGATTTGGACGGTTTCAATCAATGCTCCATTGACGAGCGTTCCGTTGGATTTGGACAGGTTGGTCAACCAAAAGCTGTCGTCAATTTCCCGAATTCCCGCATGGATGCGTGATACGGTTGGGTGATTGAGCAACAGATCGCTTCCAAGGGCTGAGCCGATGGCTAACCCGTCCAGTTCGAGCACGAGGTCATCTTCATAGAGATCTTTGCGCTTAATTACAAATCGCGACGACGTAGCGGTCATAGACGTTCCCTTTCAAGCAAAAACCCGGAATCCGGAATCCGGAACCCAAATGTCTTACTTCCACAAGTAATAAGTCACCTGAACAATATGAATCAGCATGGTTGCCAGCATGACCGAAGTCGAAATGACGTGTGGTGGCAACCAGATTTTGAGGGCACGATGGATGTAGATGAGCGCATCAATCCGCCGGATAATCACGGCTGCATCCAGCAACCGCAAGAAGGCATCTTTTTCGCGTTTGTCGAGTTTTGAGGTGTCGGACTCAAACAAGGTGTGAATTGATTTGAGCAGATCATCAAGTGATTCGCGCTTGAAGTATTGCCGCATCAAAAATCCGAGTGACGTGGTCAGATCAAGCACCTTGTCGCGGGTTCCGAGAAAATCGGTCGCAAACTGCTGCTGACGGCCCTGTTGTTCGGCTTCACTTTGGGAGGTCAAGGTGACGTCGGCAATTTCCTGGTACAGTTCCTGGCGTCGGCGAAGCAAATCTTCAACCAGCAACGGTTCGCCTTCAATCTGGGTCAAAGTGCGGGGCCCGATCCAGTAGAGAAGCAATCCGATTAACCCGGTTAAAATGACCAGGTCAAACGAAATCATCAGGACGCTGGTGAGTATCCCGCCCAGGTGAGTTCCTCCGTGGAGCAGCAAAACCACACCGGCAATCACACCGGCATAGGCGTGGGCGAGCATCCAGTAGCGCAAGGCGCCAGCCCGTTTGCGCCAGACCTGGCGGCGACCTGGATAGAGCATTACCACCACAATCCCAAGCAATCCGACCAGACCCGTAATCCAGCGGAGATTAAACCACTGGGTATTGAAGAGGGGTGTCCCAAGTCCATAGGACACGATTCCAGCCATCGTTCCACCGCACAGCGCCAGCGTCGCCACAATTCCCAGGGTATGGGCAATTTGTTTTCCAGTGTCTTTCCACCCAAACTGGCTTCCATACAGTGTCGAGCCATCCTGACGAAAGGCTTTGCCTTTGATGCGTCCGATTTCCTCGAAATACTGACTGGGGTTGACCCGCATCAGCGCGCCGGTTGGGCAATTTTCTTCACAATTGTACTTGTGATCTTTATAGACCGGCTTGCCATCCACTTTGGGATTAAGTGGCGTGTCATTGCACAGATTGCACTTAACGGCTACCAGATTGTCTTCAGCAATCACTGGTTTGGGTTTTTCGTCATATTTGAGTTTGAGTGAGGTGAAGAGTTGTTTGGCAAACGGTTCTTTGGCCGGTTCGGGGGCTGGCTGGCCTTTGCGGTCGCCACCTTTGGCCGGGCCTGCCGTTTTAGCCGGAGCTGCCTTGGCACCCGTGGCTGGTGAGCGTTTCAGGTCGTCGCGTGGAATGAGCGAAATTGAATTGTAGGGGCACTGGGTGGCACAGTCTCCGCACCCAATACAGAGCGAAGGGATAATATCCACCTGCCCGCCAGAAAATCGGGCAATCGCCCCGGTCGGGCAACCGGTTAAACATTCCGGGTCTTTGCAGTGCAGGCAAACCGCCGGTGCCAGCAGGCTCTGATCAAGTTTTGGTTGGTCAGCATGTTTAGGGCGCAAGACGTGGATGCCCCGGCGCGTCAATCGGGACTGGCCATGGATTTCGTGGCAAGCCAGCGAACAATTCCCGCATCGGACGCACAAATCCATATCCATCAAGAGCAAGTTATTGGCATCGGCTAACCCTTTGTCCAGAATGCGTTTTTGTGCAGTTTTTGCTGCCGGGGTAAAGGTCAATTCCTTGACTGGTTGCAGCGGGGTGCCAATCGTGCCATAGGGTTCAAATTCGGTTTGCAGGAGCTTGAGCAGCGCCGGATTGGCTTTTAGTTTGCTGAGGGAAATTTCAAGGAGTTCGGTTCGACCAAGCGCCGTGGCTTTAAACGTCCAGCGGGCTCGATCAATGGTGAGGGCGTTCATCCCGAGAGCATACCCGGGGCCCATATAATCGGTGACCGGTCCCTGCTTGCTGCTGGATGAGCGCTCGATCCAGCCGTCTTTGATGATATAGAGCTTATCAATGAAGGTGCCTTCGCTACAAATCGTGTGACCACGAACGATGACCTTAAACTCTGAAATATCATTGAGTTGCTGTCTCAGGTCTTCCGAAAGGTTGATGGTGGTCAGGGTTGATTTGCGGCCATTGTCGCGGTAGGTCAGGTCCAGGGCGGTTCCAAACTTTCTGAGCTTGCGCAGGATGCGCAAGGCTGGTCGCTGGACTTCGAGCACCCGGATGCCGCGTTCGTGGTGGGCTTTGACCGTGGCCGCACGGGCGACCCCGGCAATCACGCCCATTTCGCCAACCGGGCGTCCGGCTTCAAACACCGCTACCTGTTTTTGCTGGCCACCTTCGATATCAACGAAGACTTCGGCGGCGCCCTGCTCAATAATAAAAAAGGTATTGGTTTCCCAGTCGCCCTGGTGAACGATTTCAGCCCCCGGTGGATATTCAAACATGCGGATGTAGGGACCGACTTTCTTACCAGGACCATAATTCCGGCCATAGATGGCGACTTCGATGTCCACGCCATACTTGTAGCCATGACCGGATTCATACTCGACCAGTTCACTGATCGCACCAATTTCCTTGATGGCTTGCAGGATGGTGTGATGGTCGCGAATTTCCTTACGCTTCTCTTCTCGGCTCATATAACCCCTGTGAAATGATGAAAGTGAGAGGATGGCTTTCTTCGACTGACCCAGGTGGTTCAGCTTGTAATTAGTTGCAAAGAACGTGTTGTGGGCACTGACACTGTCGGAGAAATAGAACCACACCAGCGGCGCGGGCACGAGCACGAGTGGTTTGAATCAACGGTGTTGCAGGTGTCAGTGAAAAAGCAAACTGGAAGATTTTTTTCTCGATCCAGTCGAGGCAGGGAAAAATGAAAAATCAAAAAACAGGTATTTGAAAACTGGCTCGATTTGAATGTGAGCGACAAGAATTGCCCAAAGAAGGTATCCCCAGGTTCAGGCTGTGTCGTTGAAAAAACGAAGCTTCAAAACAAATGAACTGAACCGCCCCCGACAGAAAAAGTGAGGTCCCTGGGAGTGCTGTCTTTCGAAAGAATTGGGTACAGGTGGAAAACTGATGGAACCACTCAAGGGGAGTGCGGCGCAGTATACTCCGGCTTGGCTGATTTTTGAACCAGAAACTTTTGTTTGGAAAGTCCATTTCGAGGTCAGTTGCCTGCAGAACAGAGCGAAAACAGGCAGGCGCCATCTCAAACCGGAAGGCTTGTGACAAATTAACATCAATGTAGGACATCGGCTACACGGGCGAAACCCGGCTTTTATAACTAAGAAACGCAGATTGGAAATGATGCTGAGTCATTTTTGGGGTTGTTCAGGAGGTACAAGAAATGGCTCAGCTCATTTTTATTCATCGTCAATCACAAACTTCAATTCCAACCGAAAAACCATTTCTGGGATTCGCTTCACCACGTCTTTCCCGATGGATTTCGTTCACCCTCACCGCCGTTGCCGTCTGGGTTCTGGTGATGCCAGTGCCTTCACACTCGTTTCCTGTGCGCCTGATTCATCCGTTTATCCAGGCCGCAGCCCGTCAATCAGTACCCATCAAATTGTCATTTCCAAGCAGCGTCATTGTCGGCCCATCAGGCGAATTTTTCATTGCTGACAAATCAGAGCACATCATTCGGCGGCTGGATCCACAAACCGGGCAAATTACCATCATTGCTGGAACCGGGAGCGCTGGTTTTTCCGGAGATCGTGGGCCGGCACTCAAGGCGCAACTGGCTGGTCCCTATGCGCTGGCATTTGATGGTGACCATATATTGCTCATTGCCGATACCACCAATCAACGCATCCGGGCACTTGATCTCAAGACTGGAATTATCACCACGGTGGCGGGAAACGGGCAGGCAGACTTTGCCGGTGACGGAGGGGCTGCGACCACTGCCGCCCTCAATCATCCCTTTGGCGTGGCGGTTGATCCACACGGCAATATTTTGATTACCGACACGCTCAACCACCGCATTCGACGGGTAGACCACAAAACTGGGAAAATCTCAACCGTAGCCGGGACTGGAAAAGCCGGGTTTGGTGGAGATCAGGGACCGGCCACTGCTGCCCAGCTTAATCTGCCCCGCAGTCTCATCGTTGACCCACAAGGGAATATCTTTGTTTCTGATTTGGGGAATAATCGCGTCCGGCGCATTGATGGTGAGACCGGTGACATTTCCACGATTGCCGGAACTGGGGTTCGTGGATTTCAAGGTGATGACGGCCCGGCCATTGAAGCCCAGTTGTTTGAACCAAGCGGGCTTGCCTGGGCTGGTGATGGTCAGTTGCTGATTGCGGATGCGGCCAATCATCGAATTCGGCGGGTTGATTTCAAAACCGGGATTATCGTGACCGTGGCGGGAAATGGTGCTGGTGGGTTTACCGGCGATCAAGGGTTGGCACCGCACGCCAGCCTGCTCCAACCCCGAGGTATTGCGGTTGACGGAGCTGGAAACGTGGTAATTGCTGATTCAAGCAATCATTGCCTGCGGTTGGTAAAAGCTTCAGATGGAACGATTTCAACCATCACAGGTACGGTTGCGGCCACTCC
>DAOQNB010000249.1:0-7581 GCA_035335845.1 Acidobacteriota bacterium
CTTCATAGGTAACGGTTCCAGCCGTAATCACGCCGGCCAAAAAGGCAAGCAGGTTATTGGCGGTGTTTAACTGGGTTGCATCAATGCCGCCGGGGAAGTCACGTCCCACAAGTGGAATTTCAGCCGGTGTTTTCACACCAAACCCAAGCGTAAACGCTGGCGGTGAGCCCGCACTAAAGAAAAACGGATTGGTCCGAATCCGGTCATACTGGCCGCCAAAGCGGACAAAATGCTCGCCTTTGGCCCACGACGCCGAATCAATAAATGACATGGTGGAAGTTGATCGGCCCTGGTTGGTAAACAAATTGACCGGGTTGGTCACAATCGCCGGAATGACGACCTGAAACGAACTGGTGTCAGCATTTGAATTAAAGAGCGGTTCGTTTCGGTTTCCACCAACGCGAAATTCATTGTTGAGGTTGTTGGTAATCGTCCAAATCCAGGCGCCGACCCCAAAGTGGGTGACGTTGGTGTTGTTGATCCCTGGATTGAGCGCAAACGTCGTGTCAATGTCAGGTCGCTCAACCTGTTCACTGGCGCGGTTATACACGCCTTCCAGGCGATGATGGGAATTGAGCAGGACGTCGGTGCGAACCGTCATCGTGTTGCGATCCCAGTCTGAAGACTGATTAAACGAATATCCTGATGTATTTAAGCCATCTCCAGCGGTTGTGGCATTGGCGTTGGTCGGAATCTGACCGAGCAATCCCTGGCTAAACGGATCAACTGACAGGTTTCGCAAACCAAGCAGATTGATTTTTCGAATCTGCCCCTGATTGTCGCGATACGTAAAAATGCCATTCCGGGCATCAGGCAAAAAGGTCGTCGTGGTGGTCGGGCTGGCGGTTCGTTCACGATAGCCTTCATACACACCGAAAATAAAGATTTTATCCTTTTTGATTGGACCGGAAACTGTGCCGCCAAACTGGTTGCGGATCAACTGCGGTTTGGCCACGCCCTGCAGATTGTTGAAAAAGTCATTGGAGCCAAGCGCGCTGTTGCGGTGAAATTCATAGAGTGAACCGTGATATTCGTTGGTGCCCGATGGCGTCACAGTTCGAATGGCTGAGGCGCCGCCGGAAACTTCGGCACCGGCATTCTGTGAAATCACACTGAATTCAGCGACCTGCGCCACGGTTGGACGATTGACCGCCAGATCAAGCGAGTTTTCTCGGAACAGATTGTCCTGGATGTTGATGCCGTCCTGGGTCACGGTTGCCGTCGAAGCCCGCTGGCCATTGATCGTGGTCGTCACATTGGCACGGGCGCTGCTGGCTCCACCAGCCACACCGGCTTGCAATTGGATGAGTTGTAACGGGTCACGACCATTGAGCGGCAAATCCTGAACTTGCTTCTGATTCACCGTATTTTTGACTTCGGCATTGGTGGTCTGGACCAGTTCTTCACCGGCGGCCACGGTTACCACATCAGTGGCACCACCGGCTTCGAGCGAAACCGAAAGTCCATATTCCTGACCGACGTCAACTTTGACGTTTTCAGTTACTGATTTCTTAAAGCCCGGAACTTCGATTGAAACAGTGTAAAATCCAACCGGAAGCTGAGGAAAAATGACAAATCCATCTTCGTTGGTGGTGGATGTCAGTTGTTGACCGGTGCCAAGATTGAGCAACTGGACTTCGGCACCGGCCACAACCGCTCCGGATTGATCCTTGGCGGTTATGACCAGCCGGCCATTGGTGCTTTGAGCCTGTACCGCCGTTGAAAAAAATAAAAGCGCGGCCAGAATCCAGCCGCAGTGTAACGCCAGACAAGGCGCAAGCCATCCTTTCCCTGACAGGTGATTCCCTGTCAAATTTCTGAAAAACTGCATAAAACCTCCCTCGGTGGAAAAAACCAGCCCGCAGCCTGAATTCACTTTTTAGCGTCAAGCCGCTGGAGACCAAAGCTGTGACAAGTCACAGCACTCCAAAGTGAGCGGTTATCGTTTACCAAATCGGAAAACAATCCCGGTTGAAAGACGCAGGTGTGATTGCCGGCTATCAAGCAGATTTGTATGAAACAATTCACCTTGAATTACCCGAACTGAAACCCGATCCGTCATTTTGTAATCCAGCCCGCCGCCGCCAATAAAGGCAAACCCAGAGCTGTTTCCGGGGTTTGACAGCTTGGCACCGCCAAACAGAAAATGCGCAAAGGGTGTTATTTTTGCGTCAGAGTGATAGGCAAACCGTGGCCCGAATGTATAGGAATACATCGTGGTCCCTTCGCCGGCATAGCCGCCAAAATCGGCCACCAGCGATACCGCTTTATGCACTGTGGCAGCCACTGAAACACTGGCCCCATTGGCGTTGACGCCTTCTCCGGGAGCCGTGCCATTGAGTCGGGTAAATGAATACCCGGCAAACACTTCGGCTTTCGGAACTTCCTGGGCCATTCCCAATCCAGTTCCAATCACTACCCATACAACGGAGAAAAAAAGGATCCGTATAAACTTATTCATCATAGAATGAACTCCTGTTGGTTATTCAGGGCTGAAAAAACCAGGGCTCAGGGCTGAAGACTCGCAAGCTCGGAGCAATTGAAGGGATGAGGGATGAAGGATGAGGGATGAAATAAAACCAATTCTTCAGCCCGATGTCTTCAGCCCCAAGCCCGTTTTCTTCAGCCCGACTTCTTCAGCCCGATGTCTTCAGCCCTGGTTTTCAGCCTTAAAATTCAAACCGCAGTGCAAGCTGGATGGTTCGTGGATTGCTGCTAAACCCTCGCTCTGAGCGATTGAAATTTGGATCAGCAACCAGAACTGTCCGGAATTGACTGCCGCTGGTGGTTGAGATTGGACTCACCCCGTTTGGCGAACCAAGGATGTATTGTGGTGTGTTGGTCACGTTGTAGAAATCAGCCCGGAATTGCAGCCGATAGTTTTCACGCAAAGTAATGGTCTTAAAGACTGAAAAATCGAGGTTGTTCACCCCTGGGAAGTTCAGCGTGTTGCGACCACTGGTGGCCAGCGCGCCAAGCCCGGCGCGGATATATTCCGCATTTGGGTTTAAGGCGACATAGGCTACGGTTTGCGGACTGCCCAGGGCCACCGTGTTGCCACGACGATCCACCGCCATAATGTTGCTTCCGGTCCCGCTGACACCATTGGCATTGCGGATGGTTCGATCCCCGGCGGAATCTCCATTCAGGTTTGCGTCAATTCCGCTTTGAGGCGTAATCGGCTTTCCTGATTCAAACGTCAACGTTCCGGCCAACTGCCAGCCACCGAGGGTATGCCGCACCAGTCTGTTTCCAGCCTGGGTAAAGAATGGAAGGTCATAAATCGCTGACGTCACAAACCGATGACGGCTATCGAGTGCGGAATTTCCCTTTTCAGCCCGATAGTTTTGGAAATCCTGTGATCGGCGTGGATTGGTAAAGGTTGAGGCCAGTTCAGCCGTTGAATCATCCAGCAAGTGGCTCCAGGTATAGGCACTGGTGAGCTGGTATCCGTGGCTAAAGCGCTTGGTTAATGACGCTGAAAACGCGTGGTACGTTGAATTGCCGTTTGGTGTAAACACCACGATGTTGGCGCCGTTGAACCCGGCATCCCGGAATCTGGGAACATAGCTTTCAGTTCCTCCGAGCGCGTTCAAATCGGCCAGACTTAGTGAGAGACCACTCAATTGATCTGCCGACGGCATCTGCAAAAATGTCGGGAGGTATCGGTTTTCATTGACCACCGGCTGGCGGTTAATGCGGTTCTGGGTAAACAAGTTAACGCCTCGGGTTCCCAGATAGCGAAGCTCCAATCCCCAATCATCTTTGAGTTGCCGCTGAATGCTCAGGCTGTAGGAAATCGCCCGTGGCACCTTCTGATCTGGAATCCAGGCCGATGTAATGCTCCGCGCCAGAGTTGGATCCGTAATCGTTGGTCCGGCTGATGGCAAACCACCGCCCGCCAGATAGTTTGGAATCGCGGCTGACGGCTGGGTGTTGACCGTCGCACTTTCCTGCGGCGTGGTTGAAAGTGTATACAGGTTGTCGAAAATCACGTCGTATCCAAGCGAGAAACCCGCCCGAATCGAGCTTTGTCCGGCATTCCCAAAAATCTTGTTGAGCAGGCCATCTTTAAATTCAGGTGAATAGGCCAGCCCGATTTTCGGAGCAAAATTCTTTTTCTCAGCCGTAGGTTCGTTAAATTCAAGCACGCCAGGTACACTTGAAATGGCATTGAGCACCTGCTGACGTGCCCCAAATGGAACTTGCTGGTACTCGTAGCGCACACCCAGATTCACGGTCAGATTTTGACGAAGTCGCCAGTCATCCTGGGCATAAACATACGCCAGCCACTGGTTGCCGTGATAGGGCCGGCCACCGACGTTGCGTTCCGCCAGAAAGTCCGGGCTGATATCGCGCAAAAACAGGTCCGTGTTTGAATATTGATAATCACCCCGGACGCGCTGCACGAAAAAGCTGGTGCCAATCAATCGTCGGACATCGCCACCCAGCTTGAGGGAATGGTTGCCCTTCACAATCGAGAAGTTGTTAATGACCTGATAATTGACGTCTTTCCCAATACTTGGAGCGCTTGAATTCGGCCCGATATCCAGACCTAAATCGAGCAATCCGATGTTTGGAAACACATCCAGCCCTGGAAAGTTGAGGTTTGGAACCAAAATGTTTGGCCCATCAGACCGCCGGAACGAGAACCGGAATTCGTTGTTGATCGTCCCGGAAAAACTATGCGTGTTGGCATAGGAAAACAGCCGGCCATCGGTCGGTACAAGCGAGAAAAACACCGGCAGATTGGCCGAGGTGTCAATAATTCGTTCCCGATTATAGATATAGCGCACCCGATGCTGGGTCGCGTCGCTCTGCAGATAGTCGAGGTTAATCACCAGGTTCCGGCGATTAAAGAAGGCCGGCGAATCAATCGCGACATTCCCAATCGGAATCTGACGTCCACCGACTGTAATTGAGCCTGAATCATTGGCTGGCGCAACCGGAACATACTGGTTAAACACGCTCAGGTTTGTTTGTGATAACCCTGACAGGCTGTTCAAAATCGCAAACCCTTCGGCGGTTGGGGTGGCAATACCGCCCGCACCAGACGCCTGACCAATTTGCATGCCTTCAAACGAGGTGAAGAAAAACAGCCGGTCTTTAATAATTGGCCCGCCGATGTTGCCGCCGTTCCGGTTTTCGTCATAGCGCGGAAGCCGGGATTTTCCAGGCACCGTTTCACGGATCACACCCGCATTTTTCTGCAAGGTATCCAGAGCATTCAGATACCGGTTCCGTGAGTACCAGTAGGCCGTCCCGTGAAATTCATTCGAGCCGCTTTTGGTGGTGGTGATAAATTGTCCACCGGTATTGCGGCCAAACTCGGCTGAGTACTGATTGGTCAACAAGGAAAATTCAGCCACAACCTCCGGAGAAATATACACCGAAGGTCCCGTCACTGACTTATCGTTGTTGTCAATTCCATCGGTAATGAAGTTGTTGTTTCGGGATCGCTGGCCTCCAACTGACCCGCCGGAGCCAACGCCGACACCGCCGCTGCTGGTCACGTTGGCAGACAGGAGCGCCAGGCTATAAATTCCATCGCTGGTGTTTGATCCGTTCCCGGTTTGGGCCAGATCAACCATCTGCTTGGAATTGAATGACTTGGACAGCGTTGTGGTCGTGGACTGCACCAGTTCGGTACCACCGGCGGAAACTTCGACCGTTTCGCCAGATTCCCCAACCGTCATGGTGATTGGAATATCATTGGTGGTGTTTAAATTGACCCTGATTCCGCTGAGGGTTGCGGTTTTGAAGCTTTGCGCTTCAATCAGGAGCTGGTATTCACCAACCAGCAAGTTATTGAACTGAAAGGTCCCATCTTCACCACTTTGGACTGAAATGGTCCGATTCGTAGCCTTTTCGGTAATGGTGACCTTTGCGCCACCGATGGAAGCGCCGGTTTCATCGCGAACGATACCACGCACGTTTCCAAACGATTGCTGGGCCATCACCGGAGCGATAGCCAGAAAACAAACCGTGGCCAGCGTTGCCAAAAAGCACGCCGCCCACTTTGCTGTCAGCCTTTCGCTCGGAAACACTCTTTTTTTCAACATAGGAATTCTCTCCTCACCTGGAATGCTGTGTTTCCGTTTTTTGATTTGAAGCGGGCGCCTGGAGAAAAACTGCAGAAACACAAAGTCACGGTGCAGGAGAGAATCTAAAGAGGATTGGAGAGGCTGAAAGCGAACATGTCGTAAGCGGCACCAAACGCGGGGCGAGTGGGATTGGGAGTGCGGCGGCTTGACGCCGTTTTTGGAGTGCGGCGGCTTGACGCCGCTTTTACATTTGACTTCGGTTGAACCAATACGGTCTTCACGGAACTGTTTACTTTGCTGCCGAAAGAAGAGCAGATGCGAGTGCGTGCAGTAGAGTAAAATCGCAACCCTTCATTTCAATTTGGTGGTTGAGGTCAGATATGTCATTTCCAATCAAAGTTTTAAATCGGTTACGAGATGGAATGCTCACAGCGGCTGAAATTCAAGCGTCACATCCATCAAGGCGAGCCTGGATTTGCATTACACCGCTTCCGTATGAGCCACACCGTGAGTTTCGCCGATACATCGAGAATCGCTCATTTCAAGTTGTGCGATTTGAGGTTGATCGAGATGGAATTGACCCAAATTACTGGCTGCCCGACGCGGCTGTTCATGATCTGGAAACCCTTGAATTATCCAATGAAGCCCAGCTTGAAGCATATGTCCTTCGATTTGTGCCAAACCTTGAGGATCTTACAGCCCCCTGGAATTGTGAAATGCCTTCTTAAACCTCACTCCGTTGCGGAAAGGTTGGTTTGAGCATCACAGAATTCTTGAGGTTGATCAGTCCAACGAATGAATTCAAGGCAATGAGCATTACTTTTGGTTTTTCGTTAATGGTAATAAAAACTGATATAAGAATATCACTCCCATAATTACCAGGAATAATCCGGTTTGAGGATTCCAAAACAATGTTGTACCACCGCCTTGTGATGAACCTGAAGCTCGCGTGTCACCAATCATCCATAAACCAAGCAGCATAAAACACACACCGCCAATCAGCGACCCCCAATTGAAACCACTTTTTTGCTGCACCGCTGAATCATCATCTGTTGAAGATGCTGTGACTGAAGAGATTCCAACCTGGGCACCCGCTTGTTGAGGCATTGCATTCAGATCCGCTCCACATCGTTGACAGGTGCTCTCAGTTTCCCAGTTGACCAAATGACACGAAGGACATCTTTTGCTTCCCATATCAAACCACCTTATGGCTAAAAGAAATAAAATCGGCGACTAGTCGCGTTGAGAAAGAACTGTTCCATACAAATCCGTATACGGCAACTTCTTGATAAAAAGTGCCTTGCCAGTCCAGGACGATTTTCTAACGAATCCCTGAAATGGCTACGAACAGCATTTTTCGGCAAACAAAGACTTCACGGTTAACGACTCATTGAACAAATTCGGTTTCAGATGGACGAAACCAGCGTTTGCTGAATTCCTTGCTTTGTTGCCGATTACTTTTTGTTCTTATTTACGGCTTGATACTCGAAAAATGCATATATAGAGACAATTCCCAATGCAATCATGACGATGCCAC
>DAOQNB010000250.1:0-7565 GCA_035335845.1 Acidobacteriota bacterium
GGTATCACTACTCAACTCCAGACAAATATGCGGGGGACAATCCGGCAGCCGGGGCGGTGATCTTCTACCATTTGAAGCAAAAAGCGAAAGAACTCAAACTGGAAATTCTGGATGACAAAGGAACGGTAATTCGCACTTTGAGCAGTGTTCCAGAACCCAAAGAAGCCGACGAAGCTGAATATTCCGAAGGCGATGAAGACGAGCCCAAAGATGTGCTTTCAACGGAACCGGGCTTGCAAAGCGTGGAATGGGATCTCGCCCACACCGGCGCCAAATTGATCAAAGGTGCCAAGGTTGACGCGGGAACACCGAAGGTCGGGCCAACTGCCGTGCCTGGCACCTACACGCTCCGGCTTCTGGTTGATGGAAAGACCCTGACAACGACGCTGGTGATCAAGCCGGATCCACGGGTTCAACTGACACAGGCACAACTCGTTGAACAGCTCCAGTTTGCACTTAAAATTCGGGATGATATTTCAACACTGACCGAAACCGTCGAGCAGTTGCGATCTCTCAAGCAACAACTTGATGCCCGTTGCCAGCTTTTGAAAGACACTGAAAAAGCCGCTGAACTGGTTAAGGCTGCCAAAGCCCTGACGGAAAAACTGGATGCACTCGAAGCCAAACTTCATAACCCCAAGGCCAAAGTTACCTATGACATTCTGGCGCAAAAAGGCGGAGCAAAATTGTATTCTCAGTTGAGTCCATTGCTTGAATGGGTCAAAGACAGCGACGGCGTACCGACGCAAGGAATGCGTGAAGTCTACGCGGGTCTTTCAGTCGAACTCGCCCAGTACCGGAGCGAAATGAAATCGCTGGTTGATACCGACCTGGCCGCTATCAACAAAATGGCAAAGGATCTGGATTTGCCCTATATCGGGGTAAAGTAAATCCAGGGTTCAGGGTTCAGGGTTCAGGGTTTTTAAGCAGGCGCAGTTCACAGCAGCAGCGCCCTTCCCCCCTGTCGCCTTGTCATTCTGACATTTTTCCAGGGTTCCGGGTTTTTGAAACCGGCGCGTTCCCTTCGAAAGGAATGCGCCGGTTGTTCTTTTTACTTTTTCGACTTTTGTTTTCGCCGGGGTTTCTTTGCTTCAGGATAGGAAATATCACGAAGCAATCGTCTGATTTTTTCAATCTGCAGGTCCTGGTCATCCGTTCGAAAATCAGCCAGGTATCCTCTTTTGATCAACCTGTGAATTTTCTGAAACCGCCGCAAGAGCCGGATGATGGAATAACTGATCATCAAATCCTTCCGAAGCGGTTTCCACTCCCTGGGAATCAGGTTTTGACGGCGGGCTTCATGAATTGGAAGGAACCCCATCTCTCGCAGTACCGTCAACTTTGTACGCCAGCCTTCCTCATCAAATTCATATCTGTACGCCTGGAACTGCTCAGGGCCAAACGGCGTCCCTTTGAAATCAAAACCCCCTGAGCCATCGCCAAAGTCCCTCAAAATCGTGCAGGTAATGGTTCCATCTTCAACTTTGACGTACAGATACGGTTTTCCAGGGGTTGGCTTCCGGTTCATCCTCATTCTCCTCTGTGACTACAAGTTTTGACAAATCCCAATTCACCATCTATTGCCTGTTGGTTTTGCTCTCAATTCAACTTCATTGCCAGAACCGTCTCTGCCAGGGTATGCTGCCCAATAGCCTGCGCTCTTGAGTCAATCAGTTCAAGCTTGAGAGCGTGTCCCAAACGGTTTTTATCCGCAATTATCTCTCAATTTCAGGGGACCGGATATGCTGAAGTTTCTCGCAAGCCTGCTGGTCGTGGTCTGTCTTGGAGTGTTGGTGCCAGTATTGGCCCAATCACCGAAACCACTCTTTGAAATCCAAAACTATTCTGCTCGATTTTACCGGGAACAAAACCTCTCGAAGTTTTCTGTGATGGCGGTAAATCATTCGGCTGAACCGTTGACCATCGAGGTTTTCTATGAACTCGACGACGAAAATAATCACGCCCAGCCGGTCTCCACACAACTCATTGAACTCAAACCAGGACCGCAGAAACTCTTCTATGAATTTGACCAGGATCAGTTGCCAGCCCAGGGGTTCAAATGGAAAAAACCGTTCTTGCAGGAAATTTCCTATCGGGTTCATCTTCAAAATGGCAGTCAGTTCCAGGGGGGTTCCATTGAACTTACCCGACCTGACCCGGAACCGTTTGTCATCTCGTTTATAAGCCCGGCTACAGCCTGCACCGGCACTGATTTTCATTTGCCCGTTAAAGTTCTCAATCCAACCACGTTGGCCCCCATCGCCGGAGTACGCATTTCAGGAACAATTCAATATCAGGAAGACACACCTGACGACTCGATTAACCGTCAGCTCCATCAGGAAGCAATTTCCGACCAGAACGGGCTGGCAATGCTGACCTTTCGCTTTGAAAAGTCAATAGACTATGACTCCCAACTGGACCTGGAAGCTGACGATGGGTTGTATCAAACCAAAACGGCCTTCAATATTTCAGTCGAGACCCCAGCCCAATTTTTGCTGCACACCGATAAACCACTGTACCAGCCCGGCCAGACATTGCACGTTCGGGCTCAACTTTTTGATCTCACCAATCACGCATTGCCCAATGAAAAAGTGACGCTGGTTATTACAAACCCCAGGCAGGAACAGATGGCGGAGCACGCACTCACAGCTTCGGTCAATGGAATTCTTGCGTTTGATTGGGAAATTCCGGCGGCGGCACCGTTGGGTAATTATAAAATCCAAATCAAGTCCGAACGGCTCCAAATCGGCGATGAAAGCTCTCGTTTTTCCTGGCCAACGGTCAAAGTGAGCCGCTATGACTTACCGAAATTTACTGTCGAAGCCCGTCTGGATCGAACGTTTTACCTTCCAGGCCAGGATGCAACCGTTGAATTGAAATCAATGTTTCTCCACGGGAAACCAGTCAGTGGTGGGCAATACCGCATTTCAAAGATCAATCCGATTTCCTCAAATTATTATGGGGCTGTTCTCACCTGGCCGGATAATCCAATCGTGGCGCAAGGCTCGCTTGATGCACATGGCACAAGTTCAGTACGGCTTGATCTTTCCGACCTGCATTTTCAGTTTCGGGATTCCCTGGAAAGATTTCAGGACATTGAGTTTCTTGCCGAAGTCACTGATTCAGTATCAGGCGAAAGCCGGAGTTCAAAATTTGTCATTCGCATGAGTCACGACCCAATTCATGTGTATTTCATCCCTCAGTCACGAATCAGTCACATCACACCGCTCAATCAACCACTTCAGTTCTATATCTCCACGACCACTGCGGATGGACAACCGGTCACCTGTGAAGTGAAAATCAGTCAGCTTATCCGCTTTGAAGATGGGTTTACAGATTCCTATTTGATTGGTGTTGCCGAGTTTGAAATACCACTCAAAACGGTTCATACCAATCGCTTTGGGGTCACTCGGGTTACCGTATCTCAAGCACGACAAAACCTGGATCCAGAACAAATCAAGCTCAAGTTGACAGCCACCAATGCCCGGCACCAGACAAGTGTTACCACCGGATTTTTGACAACCGACACGTATCCGACCGTTCAACTATCACCAGATAAAACCATTTATCGCCAAAGTGAGCCAATTTCACTGGTAGTGACATCAGTCCTGCCTCAGGCTCAGGTGACAGTTTCGCTGTTGTGCCAGAATAGAATTCTCTCAAGGCATCAGATTTCGCTCTCAGCCGGAAAAGCCACCCTCAACCTTCCCTTTCAGCCCGAATTTGAAGGTGAATTGATGCTGGTTGCGCATCTTTCCAATCAGATGCTCACGGGCCAGTCCATCGGAGAATCCGACTGGGTCACGGTGGTCTATCCCAGGCCGCATCTATTAACCGTCAAAGCCACTGCTGCTCAAACGACGCTTCTCCCTGGCGAGCAAGCATCAGTTTCAATGCAAATCACTGATGAGAAAGGAACTCCGGTTGAAGGCATCCTGGGGTTGGCTGTTACAGATCGAGCCGTGGAAAGTGCCTACGGTCAACAACAAATCAGCTACAGGCAGGGATGGTACGGGTACAGTGTCGGATGCTATGCCTACGCTCCTGCGCCAGTTCTCCTTGATTCATTGGGTGGATACACCCAAACTGATCTTTTGAACCTCGACCCGTCACAGCCTATCCCAGAAGAACTTCAGACTGTGGCTGAAATGCTTTATCGGTTTAGTGGAAGCACCCATCCCCTGGAATCAAATGGTCCAGGCTTGACGCAACCCGATGAAAAAGTGAAATTCTCCCTCTCGAACTTTGAGTCTTTGCTTTCAGAAAGAGATCACCCTGTTCCGCAAACGCTTGAGGAAGTGGAAGAACTCTTTCCTCTTGGGGATCGCCTTGATCCCTGGGAGAATCAGTATCAGATTCGTGTTTTTCCAAACGCTGTCGGGTTGCCACAAATTGAATTTTACTCCGCCGGGCCGGATTCGAGATTTTCGACCCAGGATGACATCGTGGCCCGCTTTCCGTTAGGAAATCCCTTCCGGGCTGTCGGGGTCAAAATCAACCAGGCAATCCAAAATTATGACCAGCGTGAACCTGGTTTTCTTGCCACCTTTGCCGCACTCAAGGCCGAATTAAAAACACTTGGGGTTGATTTTGATGCCCTGCGCGACCACTGGGGGCATCCGTATCGGCTGGAGTGGCAGATTCTGAAAGAAGATTACGATGATGATTCTTATTTTTCGGTCATCGTCAAAAGTGCCGGGCCAAATGGTCGGTTTGAATTGCCAGGCGATCTTACGAGCGATGATTTCACAGTTTGGGCCGAGTCAGTTGAGGATCTCGATGATTTGGCGAGTTCTGTAACTGATGTCACCTGGGCCTATAAGCATCGGTATCAGCATTTTCCAAAAAATCACACTGAATGGAATCAGGCGCTTCGACTGCCTCGCCGGTTTCATCAAAAGCTGATTGATCCCTGGGGACGTCCCTTTTTACTAAAGTTTGAAGTCAAAACAGATCGCGTGTTCCAGATTCCCCAGGCTCAACCTGGACATTCCGAGTATCTGGCGTCGTTTCACTGGCCGTTGATTCCAACCGGGACAATGTACCTTCGGAAAGCCGTGGTTTCGTTTTCGTCGAGTGGGCCAGATCGACAGCCTGGAACGGCTGATGATTTTATAGCGCTCACATATGAAGAACCGATCCTTCCAATTGTCAAACTTCACTCAACGTCAAATCGTCGGCTCAGTGACCATCAACCACGGAAAGCTGGCCTGATAGCCGGAATCCTTACCGATGGAACTGGAGTAGCTCTGGCTGAAGAATCAGTTGAAATTCGAATGGATTCCTGGAAAGAAGGGATCAAAGCCAGGACTGATGTGGAAGGTAAATTCCAGTTTGTAGATCTTCAGCCGGGGTTGTATTCACTCAATATCCAGATGGCCGGATACCGACCTGTGTTGATCTCAAACATTCCAGTCATTGCGGGTTATCTGACACCCATCTGCCAGAAAATTGTACTCCAGCCTTATGATCCGAGCACGGCTTCAGAAGTCATTTCAGTAACCGCTGGAAAGACTGGACCGGGTCTTCCATATCAAAAGGGACCTGCACGGTCAGACACCAGCCAGTTGCTGACAACGCCACGAATCCGCAAAGACTTCCCAGAGACACTCTACTGGCTACCAGAACTGGTAACTGACCAGCAGGGTCGGGCTCAGGTTCAATTTCCCGTGGCAGACGCCATGACCACCTGGAAATGTGCCGTGATTGCCACCACGCTTGATGGCCGTCAGGCGATGACCCAAACCGACGTGCAGGTCACCCAGCCGTTTTTTGTCGAAGCCGACCTGCCGTCCCATTTGACCGAAGGGGATATCATCCATCTGCCCGTGGTGGTACGCAACTATTTGCCAGTGCCCCAAACCGTCACCGTTGAACTCAAACTCCCACCCGAAGTCAGGCTAACAGGTCAACCGCATCAACAACTCCAGCTTCAAGCCAATACATCAACCCGCCTGTTTTTTCAAATTCGGGCTGAAAAACCACTCACGGATGGACGAGTCCAGATTATCGCCCGTGGAAGTCAGTTCAGCGATGCGGTGGAACAGCCTTTTTCAGTTCGACCTGATGGACCGGAAATCCTGCAGACCGTCAGTCGAAATTTTACCGGTCACACCCAGGTTGAGGTTGTGATTCCGGCTTCAGCACGGAAGACCCAATCCAGGGCAGAGCTGAAACTCTATCCAAATGCCATTTCACACGTCCTGACCTGCCTGACTGGGATGCTCCAGCAGCCCTACGGCTGTGCCGAGCAGACAATTTCAACCACGATTCCCAATCTGCTCCTGCTGCACTACCTGAAACTCAATCATATCGAGCATCACCCGCAAGAAGGGTTCGCCCTGCACAATCTGCAGGCGGGTTATCAACGGCTGCTCCAGTTTCAGCACAATGACGGTGGGTTTGGATATTTTCCTACCAGTTCCCGTGATATGGCATTGACAGCCTATGTAATGCACTTTCTCCAGGACGCCCAGTCATTTGTGGTTGTGGATCGAAATGTCCTTCACACCGCTGGAAACTGGTTGCTCAGACAACAAAAGCCAGATGGAAGCTGGGCGGGTTCTCCCCAACTCACCGGCTATATCGCTCGAATGTTGACCCAACTCCCAGACGCATCCGATTCTGTGGAGCGGGCATTGCAGTATCTTTCAACCCAGGCTGAAACCACGCAAGAAGCCTATCCCCTGGCCCAAATAGCACTTGCGGCCCAGGCTGCTTCTCATCAACCGCTGGCTCAAAAAGCAATTTCACGACTCAAAGCCCTGGCGATTCCTGCCGAATCCGCTGTCTTCTGGAACAATCCACAAGAAACCTTGTTTTTTGGGTATGGAAAAACTGGACGACTTGAAACGACAGCTCTGGCGCTTGAAGCACTTGGGAAAACTGATGCGAGTTCTGGACTGATCGGAAAAGGCTGGTTGTATCTCCTTGAGAATAAAGATTTTTACGGAGGCTGGTATTCAACCTACGCCACGGCCCAAACACTCAGGGCCCTGCAAACCGCATTTGGTTCACAGCAGACCACTGACACCAGAATCAAAGTCCTGGTCAATGGTGAACAGGTGACGGAGTTTGACCTGTCAGCCAGAAATGACCAGCCAATGGCCATCAATCTGGCTGAGAAATTGACGGCTGAACACAACACCATCGAACTCCAGCAAACTGGCGGTCAGCTTCCACTCACAATGCACGTTACAGCTCCCTATTTTCTCTCGTGGGAATCTGCCAAATCAGCCCTGACTCAACACTCAGCCACTCGCGGCAAGTTGACCTTGAAAGTGGGGTTTAGCCAGACCAATGCCCCAACTGGCACGCCGATTACCTGTGCGGTGGATATCTCCCGCCAATTTTCACCCGATGCCTATCATCACGGCATGTATCTGGCAGAAATCGGGTTACCACCAGGTGCGATTGTTGACCGGGAGTCACTCAATCGCGCACTGCAGCAATCTTCAGGCAGCATACACCAGTATGAACTTCAGCCTGGTCGCGTCATTTTCTATCTCAATTCCTGGAATCATCAGGCGCAATTTACCTTTTCTTTCTCCCTGAAATTTCCACTT